>CALKHU010000227.1 GCA_937991555.1 uncultured Caulobacter sp. | reverse complement strand
ACACCTTCACCGACTTCATCGCCTGCGCCGAGCACCTGCACGCCAACGGCTACGGGAAGCCGTCGAACACGGTCGCCTACGGCGGTTCGGCCGGCGGCCTGCTGATGGGCGCGATCACCAACATGCGGCCGGACCTTTGGGCCGGGATCATCGCCGCCGTGCCGTTCGTCGATGTCATCAACACCATGAGCGACACCTCGCTGCCGCTGACGCCGCCCGAGTGGCCGGAGTGGGGCAACCCGATCGAGGACCCCGAGGCCTATGACTACATGTACAGCTACAGCCCGTACGACCAGGTCGGCCCCAGGCCGTATCCGGCGATCCTGGCCACCGGCGGCCTGAGCGATCCGCGGGTCACCTACTGGGAGCCGGAGAAGTGGGTGGCCAGGCTGCGGCCGGCGTCGACCAGCGGCAACCCGGTGCTGCTGAAGATCAACATGGAGGCCGGCCACGGCGGCGCCTCGGGCCGGTTCGACTTCCTGAAGGAGATCGCGCTCGACTACGCGTTCGCGATCTGGGCGGTGGAGCGGGGATGGGAGCGGGCCTGATCGTCCGGCCGGCCGCGACGGACGACGCCGCGGCCCTCGCCGCCATCTATGGCGACGCCTGCCTGAACGGCTGGGGCACCTTCGAGGAGGTCCCGCCGACCGCGGAGGAGATGGCCCTGCGGCTGGCCGGCGTGCTGGGCCACGGCCTGCCGTACCTGGTCGCCGAGCAGGACGGGGCGGTGCTGGCCTTCGCCTACGCCACGCCGTTCAGGCTGCGCGCCGCCTATCGCTTCACGGCCGAGGACAGCGTCTACGTCGCGCCCGACGCCAGGGGCCTGGGGCTGGGACGGGCGGTGCTGTCTGAAGTGGTCAGACAGTGCGAAGCGCTGGGCCTGCGGCAGCTGATCGCGGTGATCGGCGGTTCCGACAACGCCGGCTCGATCGGGCTGCACAGGTCGCTCGGCTACGAGGTCCAGGGCGTCCTGCATGGGGTCGGCCACAAACTCGGCGACTGGCGGGACGTGGTCATGATGCAGAAGGCGCTGAACGGCGGCCTCGACCGGCCGCCGGACGGCGCCGGGCTCGACCTGCGCGGACACTGACCGCCCTTCACGCCGGCTACAGATCAAGGGCCCGGGCAAGGGCGGCGGCGTCGTACGGTTTTTCGAGACGCCCCGCATCGTCGAGTCCCGGGTCGGCCTCGCGGTCGCTGTAGCCGCTCGCGAGGACGATCTTCAGGTCCGGCCGCAACACGCGCGCCTGCCGCGCCAGGTCGTCGCCGCGCATGCCGGGCAGCCCGATGTCGGTGAAGAGGACATCGATCCGTCCGCCGCCGCGGAGACGGTCGAGGGCCGCAGGGGCGTCGCCGGTCTCGATCACCGCGTAGCCCAGTTCTGCCAGCATCTCGGCGGCGGCGGCGCGGACCAGACCGTCGTCCTCGACCAGCAGCACGACGCGACGCCCGGCCTGCAGCGAGGCCGAGACCTTCCGGGCGAGGTCCTCCTTGGCGTAGGGCTTGGACAGGAGCGTCACGCCTTCGTCGAGGCGGCCGTGATGAACGATGGCGTTCTCGGTGTACCCGGATGTGTAGAGCACCGGCATCGCCGGTCGAAGCTCGCGGGCGCGGGCCACGAACTGCGGCGTCTTCATCCCGCCGGGCATGATCACGTCGGTGAACAGCAGGTCGACCGTTTCGCCCGCCTCCAGGACGGCGAGCGCCGCGTCAGGCCCGTCCGCCAGGAGGCAGCGGTAACCGAGCTCGGTGAGCATGGCCGCGGCGGCCTCGCGAACGGCTTCCTCGTCCTCGACGATCAGGACGGTCTGGCCGGCCCCGGCGACCGGCGCCTCGCCGCGCGCCGGGGCCGGAACGGCCTCGCGGGTGCGGGGCAGGTAGATCTTCACCGTCGTGCCTTGGCCGGGCTCGCTGTAGATCTGGATGTGGCCCCTGGATTGCTTCACGAAGCCGTAGACCATCGAGAGCCCGAGCCCTGTGCCCTTCCCTTCCGGTTTGGTCGTGAAGAAGGGCTCGAAGACCCTGGCGACGGTCTCCCGCGACATCCCCTCGCCGGTGTCCGACACCGCCAGCATTACATACTGGCCAGGGGCGATGTCGGCGTCACGCGCGGCGTAGCGGTCGTCGAGCGCGGCGTTGGCCAGCTCGACGGTCAGACGGCCGCCGTTCGGCATGGCGTCGCGGGCGTTGATCGCCAGGTTCAGGAGCGCGCTCTCGATCTGGGCCGGGTCGGCGACCGTGTTCCACAGGCCGCCGGCGACCACGGTCTCGACCTCGATGCTCTCGCCCAGCGTCCTGCGGAGCATTTCGGCCATGTCGCCGACGAGGCGGCCCGGATTGATCACCACCGGCTCGAGCGGCTGTCGTCGGGCGAAGGCGAGCAGCTGCCGCGTGAGGTCGGCGGCGCGGTCCGACGCGTGGATCGCGTTCTGCAGCCGCTGGCGGTTGCGGGCGTCCTTGATCGTCCGCTCGACCATTTCGAGGTTGGCGCGGATGACCTGCAGGAGGTTGTTGAAGTCGTGCGCCACGCCGCCGGTCAGCTGGCCGACCGCTTCCATCCGCTGGGACCGCCGCGCGGCCTCCTCCGCCCGCTCCCGCTCGGTGATGTCCCGGGATGAGCCGACGATGCGCACTGGCCTCCCGGCCTCGTCGAAGACGGGGGCGAGGGTGGATTCCCAGGTGATCGCCCCGACGCCGGGCAGGTCGGCGGTGTCGCGCACCGTCATCGCCTTGCCGGCCTCGAGCACGCGGTCGTAAAGCGCCTTGAAGCGCCCGCCCATCGTGGGGAAGGCGTCCATGATGTCGCGACCGCGATAGGGCTCCATGTCGCCGCCGAGCAGTCGGGCGAGCGCCGGGTTGAAGTCGCCGATCAGGTAGCGGCGGTCGGGGGTGACATCGAAGGTGTAGAGGTAGTCCGGCACGTTCTCGAACACGGCCCGGACCAGCTTGTCCGCCTCGCGAAGGGCGCCCGCGGCGCTGTCGCGCTCGGCGAGGGCGGCCAGGAGCTCGCGGTTGGCCCGGCCGAGCGACAGCACCGAAACGGCCAGGATCAGCAGGCCGACGCCGCCGAGACCCAGCGACAGCATCAGGCTGACCCGCTCGTTGCGCCGGGCCTTTTCCTGTCGTTCGGCTAGAAGACGGCGTTCCTCGGCGATGAGCTCGCCGGCGATCCGCCGGATCTCGTCCATCTGGCGGCGGCCGAGCCCCTGGGCGATGTTGGCGCGGGCGGCGGCGAGGTCCCCGTCGCGGCCCAGCTCAAGGTTTGCCTGCAGGGTGTCCAGACGCAGCGTCGCCGCCCGTTGCAACTCGCCGACACGGGCGATCTGACCCGGGTTGTCCGAGACCAGGCGCCGCAGGTGCGCGATCTCGCCCGGAATGCGGGCCGTCGCTGAGCGCCAGGGCCCCAGGAAGGCGTCGTCGCCGGTGATCAGGAACCCGCGCTGGCCCGTCTCGGCGTCCTGCAGGCTGGAGAACAGCGCCTGGGCCGACTCGAGGACCTCATGCGTATGGGCGAGGTCGCGCTGGCCACGCCGGAGTTCGACAATGTTGTTGAACGCCGTCCACGCCGTCAGGCCGGCCAGCGCGACGATCAGCAGGATCGGAACGAGGAGAAAACGCTTCGGACCCTGCACCCGCTCACCCCGTTCCTGTGCGCTGGTTGCGCGAGCCCCCGACCGTATCGCCAATGGCCCGCGACGGCCAAGCGTCGTGTGGTCGAAACCGCGTCCGGAGAAAAAGGGATCTGGCTGGGGAACTAGGACTCGAACCTAGAATGACGGTACCAAAAACCGCAGTGTTACCATTACACCATTCCCCAGCAGGAACGGCGCACCCGAGCGGGCCGGGCGGCGAGAGGCGGCTCAGATAGCGCAGCCGACGGCCGGATGCAACGCGGTTTGAAGAGTGTTTTTTCATCGCTTGCGGGGTGGCCGACTCCCCCCTATAAGGCGCGCTCCCAAGTCGGAGTGTAGCTCAGTCTGGTAGAGCACCGTGTTCGGGACGCGGGGGTCGCAGGTTCGAATCCTGCCACTCCGACCATTCTTCCCCGCGATCGATCCCAACACGGCAAGACGGATTACCGTCGAGTGTTGCCGCCAGTTCATTTGACCGCGCCGCGCGCCGGTATAGCCTTAGGGCTGACCTTCCATCGGGGCCCTTGATGAAGCAGTTCGTCCTCACAATGGCCGGCGTGTTCGCCGGTCTGATCCTATTCTTTGTCATCGTGCCGTTCCTGGTGATCCTGTCGCTGGTCGCCTCGGCCCAGCCGAAGGACACCACGCCCGCGGCCGCGGTGCTGCAGCTCGATCTGCGCGACGGCCTGACCGACATGGACCCGGAGAATCCCTTCGCCGCCTTCGGCGGATCGGGGATGTCGGTGATCTCCGTCGTCGAGGCGCTTCAGCACGCCGAGACGGACAGCAAGGTGAAGGCGGTGTTCGTGCGCCTGCCCGAGGGCGGCATGGCTCCGGCGGCGGCAGACGAGCTGCGGCAGGCTTTCCTGCGCTTCCGCAAGGCCGGCAAGCCGATCTGGTCGCACAGCCAGGGCCTCTACCCGTCCGGCGTGGTGACCTCGACCTACATGCTGGGCGCGGCCAGCGACCAGTTCTGGATGCAGCCTGACAGCGCCTTCCAGGCGACCGGCTTCGCCGTCGAGGACATGTTCTTCAAGCGCCTGTTCGACAAGTACGGCGTCAAGGCCGAGTTCGAGCAGCGCCGGGAGTACAAGAACGCGGTCAATCCCTACCTGTTCGACGACTACACCGCGGCCCACAAGGAGTCGGAGCTGTCGTGGATGACGTCGATCTACCGTACGGCGGTGCTGACGGCGGCCATCGACCGCAAGAAGGAGCCGATCGCCTTCGCCCGCACCTTCGAGGGCGGCCCCTACTCGGCCGAACAGGCGCGGGAAAAGGGCCTGATCGACGGCGTCGGCCAGGTGCGCGACACCGCCGACCTGCTGCTCCGCAAGGCCGGAAAGAAGGCCGAACTGGTCGATTTCGGCGACTACATGTCGACCGTGCGGGCCAAGGCCCGGGCCGGCGCGGCCCTGAGGGGCAAGCCGACCATCGCGGTGATCGGAGCCGAGGGCCCGATCATGACCGGCACGGGCGGCGGCGGCGACCTGTTCAGCGGCGATACGACCGTCTGGTCCGACGACGTCGCCGACCGCTTCTACAAGGCGATCGAGGACAAGGACGTGAAGGCCATCGTCTTCCGCGTCTCCTCGCCCGGCGGATCGGACACCGCCTCCGAACAGATCCTGGCCGCGGTGCGGGCGGCCAAGAAGGCCGGCAAGCCGGTCGTGGTCAGCATGGGCACCTACGCGGCGTCAGGCGGCTACTGGATCTCGTCGGACGCCAGCGAGATCGTGGCCCAGCCGACCACCCTGACCGGCTCGATCGGGGTCTATGGCGGCAAGTTCGTGCTCGGCGAGGCGCTCGGCCGCTTCGGGGTCGATGTGCGCCAGACGGCCGTCGGCGGCGAGTACGCCAGCGCGTTCGGGACCGGCGAGACCTTCAACGCCGCCCAGCGCGCGGCCTTCGCCGGATGGATGGACCGCATCTATGAGGGCTTCGTGAAGCGCGTTTCCGAAGGCCGCGACCTGCCGGCCGAGCGGGTGCGCGAGATCGCCAAAGGCCGGGTCTGGACCGGCGTCCAGGCGCGGCAGCTGAAGCTGGTCGACAGCATCGGCGGCTACCACGAGGCCATCGAGCGGGCGAAGGTCCTGGCCAAGCTGAAGGGTGAGGTGCGCATCCGCCACTTCACCAGCTCGAGCTCGCCGTTCGAGGCGTTTGAGAAGCTCTTCGGGATCAGCTCGACCTCGCTGCGCACCGTCGCGGCGGCCGGCTGGATCCTGGGCGACCCGCGCGCCGAGGCGATCATGGACGAGATGGCCACCGCCCGCCTGCGCGAGCGCGGGGCCACGGTGCTGGCCCCCACGCCGCTCCGGTAGCCGCCAGCCCGACGACCCGACCTGCGAAGGCCCCGGCGAGCGATCGCCGGGGCCTTTTCGCATCTGGTCCGTGCGCGTCGGGGCGCGGATCTTGTCCGATGTCTCCAATGTCCCGCTGATCGTCATTGCACGGGTGAGCGCCTGCGCCACGGGCAGCCGACAGGGGGACGGACGCCTGGCCGCGACGCCTCGAGCCCACCCAGCCCGTCGAACAGCGCCGGGCGGGGCGAGGCCTTGATCGCGGTACAGCAGGCGCTGCGTGGGAAGACAGCGAGCGGTCATCGTCCCAGTATGGGGTCCGCCACGGGCAGGGGGACAACGGCGAGGCCGATCGCGCCGTGGATTGTTTCGCCCGGGGGCCGATTGTCCTGCCTTGTCCCGGGAAGATCTGTCCCGGGAGTCTCGCTTTGGGCGCCCTTCGGGCCTGCCCACCATGACGGGCGGGACTGGCTGCTGACGCCGTATCCTGAGCCGCGGCCGGGCGCCGCATGACGAAGGACGCACGAGCATCGCCCAAAAGAAAACGCGGCGAGGTTTCCCCCGCCGCGTTCCCTGGTTCAGTTCGGTCTGACCGAAGCCTACCAGCGCTTGGTGACGCTGACGAAGCCGCGGCGGCCGACCATGTCGTAGAGGTTCAGGGCGGCGGTGCCGATCCGGAACTGACCGGCCGACTGGGCCGGGGGACGCTCGTCGAACACGTTCTGGATACCGGTCGCGAAGGTCCAGTCGTCCATGCGGTAACGGACCGACACGTCGTGGTAGGCCATGAACTCGGTGTACTGCTTGTAGTACACGGCCTGTTGGTAGCGCGAGCTGAAGAAGACGTCGCCGCCGAAGAGCTCGGTGTCCGACGTCTTGCCGATCAGGTCGATGCCCCAGAACACCGTCCAGTCACCACGGTCGAAGCGCGTGTTGATCTGACCGGTGAAGTCCGGCTCGGTGGTCGACCCGTTCTCGTCGATCTCGCCCGCCGTGGCCAGCAGCTTGGTGGTGTCCTGCAGCTGCCAGGTGAACTGGGTGTCGACGGTCAGGGTGCCGAAGTCGAACTCATGACGGTAGCGGGTCGTCAGGTCGACGCCGCGGTTCACCTGCTCGGCGACGTTCACATAGGCGTTGTTCACGGTGAGGATGTCGAAGGACACCGGATCGCGCGTAAACAGGGTGCAGTACGCGTTGACCGGGAAGGTGGCCGACCGATAGCACTGGTTCAGGATGTTGGCCGCGCCGAACTGGCGGACTTCGTCGTCGACCTGGAACTCGAAGTAGTCGACGGCGACCGAGAGGTCGATGAAGTCCGGCGTCCAGATCACGCCGACCGTCTTGGCGATCGCGGTTTCCGGACCGACGACGCCGGCGCCGCCGATGCTGAACACCGCGACGCTCGGACCGCCGGTCTTGTTGTTCGGAATGCCTTCCGCGATGCAGTTGGCGATGATCACCGGATCGGTCTGCGTGACGCCCCAGTTGTAGCAGGGGTCGATGGTCTGGCCGGAGTAGCCGGTCTGGGCGCCGAGGAACTGCTCGTACAGCGCCGGGGCGCGGAACGAGGAGCCCTGGGTGGCGCGGATCCGCCACGACGGCGTGATCTGCCAGTTCAGGCCGACCTTGTAGGTCTTCGACGAGCCGTAGGACTCGTAGTCCGAGTAGCGGCCCGAGAGGCTCAGGTCGAGCATCTCGATGCCCGGCAGACCCTTGGCGACCGGGATCGCGAACTCCGCGAAGGCTTCCTTCACCTCATCCGAGCCCGCAGTGATGCCGGCGGAGGAGAAGAGCGCCATGTTGCGGTTGCGGGCCTGGAAGCCCGGGGTGTCGTTCAGCTCTTCCTTGCGCATCTGGAAGCCGAAGGCGGCGCCCACCGGACCGGCCGGCAGGGTAAAGATATCGCCCGAGATCGTGCCTTCGATGTACTGGTGCTCGTAGGTCGTGGTGCCTTCTTCGTTGAAGAAGAGGAACTCACGCTCGACGTCGGTGAACTCGCCGTTCAGGATCCGGGCCGAAGCCCACGGAATACCGCCGAGCGGCGCTTCCGCGCGAGGACCGATGTCGGCGCAGTTGAAGTTGGAGAAGTTGCCGCCGAGGGGCGTGTTGGTGCAGGTCGTACCCGGGCTGCTGGTGGCCAGGAAGCGGTCGAGGTAGACGCGGTCGCCGTTGTTGTAGGTGGCGTCCGACTTCGAGTACTGGCCGTACAGTTCCCAGTCCCAGCCGCCGAGGATGTCCAGCGAGCCGCGCAGACCCGCAACGATGCGGGTGTAGTCGACTTCCTGGTAGGAGGCGGACTTGTAGGCCGTCACGGTCGTCGCGTTCGCGCCGAACGGGTTGTTCGGGTTGCTGGCCGGCAGGCTGTTCGAGGCGCCGAACAGGATGTTCCGCTGGGCGAAGCTCTGGAAGATCTGCGCCGCGCCGATCTGCTCGGACTCACGACGGTTCCAGAGGAACTCGCCGAACACTTCGATGTTCGGGGTCAGGTCGAAGCCGGCGTTGGCCGAGAAGGTCGTCCGCTTCACCGGGCTGAGCACGGTGGAGTTGTCGTACAGCTCGGTCTCCGACGGGGCGTAGACGAAGGTGTTCGGGAAACCGGCGCGGTTCCAGCGCACCCAGCCCGCGTAGGGCGAGTCGTTACCCTGGGCCGCAGTCGGAACCACGAAACCGGCCGGCAGGTTCGACACCGGCATCAGCGCGCGGCCGCCCACCGAGACGTAGGCGTTCTGCAGGTTGTGGCACTTGGTCTTGCCGTCGAGGCCGAGGTAGTCGACGCGGGCGCCGGTGGCGGCGCTGGTCAGGTAGTCGGCGGCGCAGGCCGTGTCCTCGCGGTCGCCGCGGGTCAGTTCCTTCAGTTCGTAGTAGTCGACGGCGGCGTTGAGGTAGCCGCGATCGAAGGTGGTGCCCCAGGCGCCGCTGATGCGGAACTGCTCGCCGCCGCCTTCAAACGACTGGTTGCCGTAGACGTTGACTTCGAAGCCGTCGAGGTTGGTCTTCGTGATCAGGTTCACGACGCCGGCGACGGCGTCCGAACCGTAGATCGACGAGGCGCCGTCCTTCAGGATTTCGACGCGCTCGATCAGCGACGACGGGATGACGTTCAGGTCGAAGGGACCGACGCGGCCCGACACGCCCGCCGGACCGGCGCGCTTGCCGTTCAGCAGGACCAGGGTGCGTTGCTCGCCGAGGCCGCGCAGGGAGACGCTGTTGCCGCCGGGGCCGCCGTTGGTGATGTAGCCGGTCAGCTGGTTGTTCCACTGGAACGAACCGCTGGCCAGGGTCGACTGCTGGAGGATCTCGGTCGTGTCGACCAGGCCCTCAAGCGAGGATTGCTCGGCGGTGATGAACTGGACCGGAGCCGGGCTGGTGAACTCGCTGCGCTTGATGCGCGAGCCGGTCACGACCAGAGCTTCGACTTCGGTGTCGTCATCTTCGTCGTCGCTTTGCGACGAGGCGGGCGGCGGCGTCGTCTGAGCCCACGACACGGCGGGCGTGGCGACGGCGAGCGCGGCGGCGAAGCCGGCGATCACGGTCGAGCCCAGCAGTAACTTGCGATCAAGCATTCTTAGAGGTCCCCAGTAACCCGATGATCCTGCGACTCATAAGCGAGCCGCTCACGGGACAGGGTCCCGCGCGGTGGAACGAACCTAACAGCTTCGCGACAGGCGACAACACGGATGACGACTTTGCGGCGGCTCGACGCAGAAGCGTTACAATCTCGCCACAGTTTCACGCCTTGCGGGCAAACCCCGCCCCGGTTTCCCGCCAGACGGCGCCGCACAGGATTCGCTTGGCGAAGCCGTTTCTGCAGTTAGATTGCCCCACGACCGTCGATTGTCGGCGGCGCCCTGCCCCCGCACGTCTCCCAGGAGGCGAATGATTCCCGCGGCGGCGGTGCGACATCCACCCGAGAGGCCACCGTGAAGCCGTTTTTCCGCTCCATTTGCCTGGTCGCAGCCGCCGCAGTGGCGATGCTGTCGATCCAAGGCGCCGCATCCGCGCGACAGGCTGCATCCCCGCCGACCGCCGATGACTTCGGCCGGGAGGCCGCCGTCCGAGGCGTGAACATCTCGCCCGACGGCAAATACATCGCGGCGATCGCGTCCGCCGACGGGGTGCTGCCCTACATCGCCATCTGGAACACCGCCGACCTGTCGGCGACCCCGATCCGGCTGAACTGCGGCGACCGCCGGACCTGCATGTCGGCCTCGTTCGTGAAGAACAACCAGCTCGCCGTCCAGGTCCGCCAGACGCTGACCGTCGGCTCGACCAAGACGCACGCGTTCCAGCTGTTCTTCTACGACCTCACCAAGAACACCTGGCGCAACGCGCTGGGCACGACCGACCAGAACGGCGTCGCCGCCGGCGTGGTGTCGACCCTGCCGAAGGACCCCAAGCGCATCCTGATCAGCACCGGCGGCGACTTCTACAAGATCGACCTGTCCACCGGCGCGCGCGAGAAGGTGTTCACCGGCTCCGACAAGTTCGGCGGCGAGATGGCGGACCTGAACGGCGAGATCCGCGTCCGCCAGTCGGTCGATTTCCAGGACGGCAAGGTCTACATCGCGACCTGGATCCGCAATCCCGCGAACAACCAGTGGGAAGAGCACTTCCGCAACTTCGCGGCCAACCGCGAGCCGGTCGACGTGATCGGCTTCACCGAGGATCCGAACATCCTCTACGTCTCGTCCAACCGCGGCCGGGACAAGAAGGCGATCTACGAATACGACATCGCGCAGAAGAAGATTCTCGAGGTCCTGTTCGAGATCAAGCTGTTCGACGCCAGCGACGTCATCCAGTCGAACGCGCAGGCCGACACCGGCCGCGTCCTCGGATTCCGGTTCGACGGCGAGTACACCCGCGACTACTGGGTCGACGAGCGACTGGCCAGCCTCGCCAAGGGCCTGCGCCAGGCGCTCGGCATCACCACCGTGCCGGTGCAGTGGACCGACATCGCCACCGGCGAGAAGGCCCGCTATTCCACGGCTGACGGGGCGGACGCCGAGATCACCGACTGGTCCGACGACATGAAGTACGTGATCGTCACCAAGTCCGGCCCGCGCCAGCCGCCCGAGTACTATCTGCTGACCGACGGCGGCAAGCTGAGCCTGCTGGGCAAGTCGCGCCCGTGGCTGAACACCGCCACGCTCGGCGACACCCGCCTGGTGCAGTATCCCGCGCGGGACGGGATGATCATCCCGGCCTTCCTGACCACGCCCCGGAAGGAAATCTGGGGCCCGGGCCCCTACCCCACCATCATCCATCCGCACGGCGGCCCCTGGGCCCGGGATGACATGGGCTGGGACTTCTCCGGCTGGACCCAGTACTTCGCCGCCCGCGGCTATGCGGTGCTGCAGCCGCAGTTCCGCGGTTCGGAGGGCTGGGGCCAGAAGCTCTGGCGCGCCGGCGACGCCGAGTGGGGCCAGAAGATGCAGGACGACAAGGACGACGGCGCCAAGTGGCTGATCGCCCAGGGCATCGCCGCCCCCGACCGCATCGCCATGCACGGCTACTCCTACGGCGGTTACTCGGCGATGGCCGCCGCCGTGCGGCCCAACGGCCTGTACCAGTGCGCGGTGGCCGGCGCGGGCGTGGCCTCGATCGAGAAGTTCCGCGAAGTGACCAACTCGCGCATCCTGCGCGAGCTGCAGCGGCCGACGATCAACGGCCTGTCCCCGATCGAGGAGGCGTCGAAGGTCTCGATCCCCGTCTTCCTCTATCACGGCGATCGGGACGTCACGGTGCCGATCAGCGAATCCGAGCGGTTCGCGGCGGCGCTGAAGTCGGCCGGCAAGCCCTACAAGTTCCTGGCGATCCCCGACATGGGTCACCAGGCCAACCGTTGGGAAGCCGGCCAGATCGCCCAGGTGCTGACGGCGATCGACGACTACCTGCGCAACGACTGCGGCCCCGGCGGCCTCTAGAGCCGTCTGGACCTTCAGCCTGGCGAGGGGCGCGGATCCGGAAGGGTCCGCGCCCTTTTCCGTTTCAGTTGCCGGTGTTGACCGTGCGGGCGAACTGGTTCGAGCGGAAGATCACCTCCCGCCTGGCGAAGCTGAGCTCGATCGAGTCGAAGTGGCGCATGACGTCCACGCCGATCAGCAGCGCCGGACCCTTGTCGAGCTGCCAGATCTCGAAGGTGTGCAGGTCGGCGAACACGCAGGTCAGGTTGCCGAGCCGGACGCCGCCGAGCCGCAGCGGCGGGACCGTCGACATCTCGCCGGCGACCAGCTGGCCGGTGGCGCTGACCAGCTCGACCTGTTGCAGCCGCTCGGCGAGGCCGCCCGGCGTGCGGCCGAGGGCGTCGCGCAGGGCCGTGTTGCCGACGGTGTTCTCGGCGCCCGAGTCGAGGAAGGCCGTCAGCTTCACGCCGCCGATCTCCGCATCGACGATGGTCAGCTGGCCGAAGCGGTGGCGCGCGGGCACCACGATGGCGTCCGGACCGAGCGGGGCGGGCTTGCGATCGGCGCCGCGCGAGACGGTGGCCGGCTCCGCCCCGGAGGCGAGCAGGAAGCGCTGGTTGCGGAAGTCGAGCGTGGCGCGGCGGTGGGCGAGCACGTCGACGCCGAGCAGGCCGTCGGCGCCGAGGAAGCGGCGCGGCAGCACCGGCATGCGGACCCGGCGCGACAGCAGGCCGGCGATGGCCAGCTGCCGGACGGTGACCGTCGCCGACGGCAGGGCGCCGGCGATGCCGTGGATGATGGTCCGCCCGCTGGCGACGAGGCCGAGCGACTCGGCGATCTCCGCCGCCAGCACCGAGCGGTTGGCGCCGGTGTCGACGACGAACCGGAACGGCCCCTTGCCGTCGATCATGGTCTCGACCGTCATCCGGCGGACCGCGTCGAAGCCGGTGCGCACCGCGCCGTCGGCTTCGCGGTCCTCCAGGCCGGGCGGCGGCGGCGGCAGGGCCGCGGGGCCGCTCAGGTTGACCTGGACCAGCGACCGCTCGCGCACTGCCGCGCAGGCGGCGAGCGGGGCGGCGGCCAATCCGGCGAGCAGGACCCGGCGGCTGAATGGTTCGGTCATGGCGTCCCCTCCCCGCCGAACGCGGGTCTCGCTGGCGCCAGAGGACCGCGACCGGGCGCGGCACGCAAGGGGCGCGGCTTGCCGGTTGCCACGGGGCGCGCGCCTTCGTAGCCATAGGCCTCGTCATCGAGGAGAGCGCCGTGACCGTCGCCGTCATCCGGAGCAGACCCGACACGCTGAACAACGAGGTGCGCCGGTTCGCCCAGGCGCCGCTGCGCCAGACCGCCTTCCTCAACAGCGTGCCCAAGTGCGGCACGCACCTGGTGCGCAACATCGTGCGGATGTTCGTGCCGGTCGAGCAGCACTACGACCGCGAGTTCATCCAGATCCAGAACCTGGAGCAGCACAAGCCGGGGCTCGATCCGCGCCAGCCGGCCTTCAGCACCGGACACCTGGTCTACGCCGACATCGCGGCGCTGCGGACCCAGCACGCGCGGCAGGTGATCCTGGTGCGCGACCCCTATGACTATGTGCTGTCGCGGGCGCGGTTCATCTTCTCCGACGAGTTCCAGAACCCGCTGATGGAACCCCTGAAGCGCGCCGGAACGGTGCCCCAGGTGATCAACTTCATGATCTTCGGCGTCCCGGCCAAGGCGCCGGGCGTGCGCGACATCTTCACCGCCCATGCGGTGGCCTGGCTGCACACGGGCGTGACGCTGGTCCGCTACGAGGACGTGCTGGCCCAGGTGAAGGCGCTCGACGCGCCGGCGGCCGAGCCCTTCTTCCGCGACCTGCTCGCCGCCTTCGGCATCGCCCTGCCGGCCGACTGGCGCGAGCGGGTGCGGATCGGCGCCGACCGCAGGCACAGCGCCACCGACAGCGCGGTCCTGACGGGCGTGCCGGACTTCCCCAAGGCGCTCAGCGACGAGCAGAAGGCGCTGGTCGATTTCGCCGCGCCGGGGCTGCGGAGCCTGCTGGGCTACGCGTAGGGGGCGCCGCCGGCCATCCTTGCCGGCCCCGATCAAGGCGGGGCTTGAGCCCCTACGAACGCCGCAGACGTCCTGCGTCCTTCGACACGCCGCCTGCGGCGGCTGCTCAGGATGACGTGAGCAGTGGACCACCCCGCCACGTCATGGTGAGCAGCCCCCGACCCGATCGGGGGCGTGTCGAACCACGCAACGACCTGTCGGGCGCACCACACATGGGCGGCCCGATCGAGCGGACCATGACGTGAAGGGTTGATCGCGGTTCAGAACCAGAGGCCCCGACACAAAGAAAAAGGGCGGCGGAGCCGAGGCTCCGCCGCCCAATTTTCGAGATCAGGCCGCTCCTAGAAGCGCAGCTTGATCTGGCCGAACACCCGGCGGCCCACCACGTCGTAGGTCGACGGATCGGTGCCCGACTGGACGTTCGGGGCGTAAACCTGCGGATCTTCGTCGAAGACGTTGTTGATGCCGAGGCGGAAGCCGACGTTGTCGGTCATCGCCCAATCACCCGAGACGTCCCAGTACCACATCGAGTCCGGACCGGTGAACTTCTCACCCGGGAACTCGATCTCGAGGCGGTTCCGCATCTCGCCGATGTAGCGGCCGCGGGTGGCGAAGGTGAAGTCACCCACGTTCCAGCTGCCGGTCAGCGTGGCCTTCCACTCCGGATAGCTCGTGCCGAGGCCCGAGCCGAAGTAGGAGGCCGAACCCGTGAAGTCGAGCTCGACGGAGCCCTCGAACGGATCACGCTGCTTGAACTCGAGCAGGTAGCTGACCAGGGCGTTCAGGCGGACCGAACCCCAGTTGTCGAGACCCAGCCACTCCATGTCGAAGCCGTAGTCGAACTGGAAGTCGATACCCGAGGCCTTCTGGTAGCCGTCGTTGTTGGCTTCGAAGGTGCCGTCGGCGCTGGCCGGGTTGTAGATCCAGAGGATGTCGCCGCCGGTCCGCAGGATGCCCTGACAGGCCGTGTTCCCGTTCGTGTAGGTCGGGTTCGTGCCGTAGTAGTTGAAGCACGCGGCGGTGATCTGGTTCGGGGTCGGCGTCAGGATCGCGTCGTCGATCTTGATGTTCCAGTAGTCGACCGTGCCGCGCAGGCGGCTCAGCCACTGGCTCTCGAACGGCGACTGCCAGGCGAAGCCGAGCGTCAGGGTCTTGCCCTGTTCCGGATCCAGCGCCGTGTTGCCGGTGGTGTCGACGCCGATCTGCGAGCCCGGGGTCTGGACATAGACGTCGATCGCCGAGGCGGCGACGCCGAGGAAGGCGCCCGGCGCAAGGCAGAGAGCCCTGACCGCGGCGGCGTCCGGACCCGTACGGGCGGCGGTGCCGACCGAGCAGGGATCGAAGTACTGCGGCGCGCTGCCGCCCGAGGCGAACAGTTCACCGAAGTTCGGCTCACGCACCGAGCGCTGGTAGGAGGCCCGGAAGCGCAGCTCGTCCACGACCGACCAGTTCAGTTCGATCTTGTACGAGGGCGAACCGCGCGAGGCGCGCGAGGCGCCGGTGATGCGGTCCTCGAACTCCGACCAGCTGTAGCGGTAGCCGAGCGACAGGTCGATCGACTGGGCGTACGGGGCGTCCTTCACCAGCGGGATCAGCGCTTCCGCGAAGATATCGGTGAAGGAGTTGGTGCCCGAGTCCGGGTTCTGGGTGTTGAAGCCCGAGATCGGGCCCGAGGCGGCGCCCGGATCGAAGTCGTACTCGAAGCCGCGGTATTCACCGCCGAACACGACCTGGGCCGTGCCGGCCGGCAGTTCGAACACCGGGCCCGTGACGTAGGCCTGGGCGATCTGCTGCGTCATCGTGGTCGACAGCGTGGTCGCCACTTCGAGGTAGGCGGCGCACTCGGCCGAGATCGGCTGGCGGCCGAAGATGTTGAAGCCGCCGGCGCAGATGCTCTGACCGCCGTCAGCGGCTTCGAGCATGCCCTGCAGACGCTGGGTGTTCAGGTTGCCGGTCTGGGTCTGGTCGATTTCCGTGCGACCTTCCGAGACGTAGGCTTCCAGGTTCCAGCCCGTGTCGCCGAGCGGCGCGCGGACGCCGGCCATAAACTGGACGACGGTGTTCTCGTAGACCGACTCACGCAGGCCGAGGTCCAGGGTGCGCTGGCGCATCTTGAACGGCTCGGTCGCGCCCGAGCCGACGAGGGCCGGGTCGTCACCCACGCGGCTGTTGAGGATCGTCAGCAGGTCCGCCGGCAGGAAGGGGTTCGTCACGGGGACGACGATTTCCTGAGTGACCTGCGAGCCGCAGGTGACCAGCGAGGTCACGACGTTCGCCGGGCCGGCGTTACAGGGGTTGCGGCTGTTGACGGTCGGGAACGGGGTCGGGGCCAGGGCGGTGGTCGAGTTGTACTCGGTCCAGCCGACCTGCGAGAAGAACTCGACGCCGTTGTCCAGCTCGTAGTTGATCTTCGACAGGAACGAGTAGCGGTCCATCGGCAGGACCAGGATGTTCACGAAGTCGAAGTTGTAGACGTACAGGTCGGGGTACAGGTTCTGGTTGACCGTACCGTCGATGGCGCCGCGGTAGTTCTGGGCGTCGTACTGGGTGTTGTTGAAGATACCCGTGAAGAACAGCGAGCCGTCCACGTTCACGCCCAGCGTACCGGACTGCGAGCGGACCAGGCCGTTGGTGCTGCCGGCCGGGGTGTTCGCGCCGTTCGGAGCCGAGATGCCGTAACCGGCGAAGAGGGCGTCGATCGCAGCTTCGCTCGGGGCGTTGGTGCCCGACCAGCGGATCATGCCGTCCGGGTTGAACGAGGTCGTCGAGGTGGCGTTCTGCGAGAACGGACGCTGCGACTTGATCATGCCTTCGCGGTAGGAGCGGTCGAAGGCGATGACCGCGTTGCCCTTGCCGTCGGCGAAGTTGCCGCCGAGGACGGCCGAGAACTGGTACTCTTCAGCGTCCCAGTACTCGGTCGAGTTCGAGTAACCGGCCCGGATGTCGAGACCTTCGAAGTCCTTCTTGAGCTTCAGGTTCACCGCGCCGGCGATGGCGTCGGCGCCGTAGGTCGCGCCCGCGCCGCCGGTGATGACTTCGATCGAGTCGATCAGGGCCTGCGGAATGGTGTTCAGGTCGACCGTCAGGTTGTTGGCCGACACCATCGGACGACGACCGTCGACGAGGACGATGTTCCGGTTGGCGCCGAAGCCGCGCAGGTCGATGTTCGACTGACCGCCGTTGCCGGGGTTGTTCGAGGTCGTCGTACCCGCCGGGTTAACCTGCGGCAGCGTGTTGAGGTAGGTGTCGAGCGTGACGTCGGCGTTGGCGACCGCCTGGTCGCCGGTCACGGTCGCGATCGGGCTGTTGGCGACGTAATCCTGGCGCGCGATACGCGAACCGGTGATGACGACGGCCTCGACCTCGGTCTCCTCCTGCGCGAACGCCGGAGCGGCGGTCGCGAAGGCGGCCAGGGCCGTCCCGCAGATCATGGTGGACGCCAGCAGGCGGCCGCGCGTGGTTTGAAGCCTCAAGTTATTTCCCTCCGGATCAGCGCGCCGGGTTCCGGCGGCGCCCCCTCAAAGTCTGGACGAAACGGTCCGGGCGCATGGAGCGCCCGGCTAACATCGTTTCTTGCGCCCGCGCCAAACGAGGGTCAACGACCATTACAGGGGCGTAATCAGAACACCGTCAGATTGTCGCACTTTGGCAACAGCGTGTTCGCGCGAAGGCAAATGGGGCGCGTTCGCCCCTCGCGGGAGCCCGCTCGCGGAACATCGCTCCACGAATCGCGCCGATGGCGGGAAATCCCCTTCCGGGGGTCGCTACTTCAGGCAGAGCCAGCGCGTGCGGTGGTGATCGACCAGGTTGTCGACCCAGCCGGTGACCCGCGGACTGACCAGGTTCTTGTTGATGTAGAAGTAGACCGGCGCGATCGGCGCGTCCTCCAGCATCAGGTGCTCGGCCTCGGCCATGTAGGCGGCGCGCTTGTCCGCGTCCGGCTCGTTGTCGGCCCTGGCCATCAGCGCGTCATAGGCCGGATTGTTGTAGTCGCCGTAGTTCTGCGGACCGTACCAGGACCGTTGCAGGTCCAGGAAGCTGGTGGCGTCGTTGTAGTCGGCCACCCAGGCCGCGTCGGCGACCTGGAAGTTGCGCGCCCGGTAGTCGGCGTAGGCGATCTGGGTCTCCTGCTGGGCGAGGGTGACCTTCACGCCGATCGCCTTCCAGTCGGCCTGGACGGCCGGCATGTAGAGCATCGGGTCGGCCGTGTTGCGGTGCTTGATCTCGACCTTCAGCGGGTTGCCGGGGCCATAGCCCGCGGCCGCCAGCAGGCGGCGCGCCTCGGCCTGCCGCTTCTCGAGCGGCCAGTCGAACCAGTAGGGCGGCTTCGCCGGCCGGTAGTTGGCCACGCCGGGCGGCACCATCGTCGTCGCCGGCGTCTGCCCGCCGCGGAACAGCCGGTAGGTGATGAAATCGCGGTCGATCGACATCGCCAGCGCCTGCCGGACGCGGCGGTCGCGGAACGGTTTGTAGCCCGTCTTCGGGTTGTTGTTGAACGCGATGTAGGTGGTGCCGAGATAGGTGTTGGTGCGGACGTAGCCCGGCATCTTCTCGCGCAGGAAGGCGATCCGGTTCGACTGCATGTCGGTGTTCAGGTCGAGCTCGCCGCTGGCCACGCGGCGCTCGGCCGAGATCGGATCGGTCGTCGGATAGTAGCGGATCTCGTCGATGCAGAGCTTGTCGGCATCCCAGAAGCGCGGGTTGCGCACCGCCTTCACGTAGTCGCCGAGCTTCCAGTCGACGAGCATGTACGGGCCGTTGCTGACCATCTTGCCCGGCCGGATCCAGGCCGCGCCCTCCTTCTCCACGACGTGGCGGGGCACCGGGTAGAGGACGTGGTGCTTGGCCAGCTCCGCCAGGTAGGGGGCGGGATGCTCGAGCGTGATCTCCAGCGTGCGCGGATCGATCGCCCGGGCCCCGAGGGTCTCCAGCGGCGCCTTGCCGTCGTTGATCGCCTGGGCCCCCTTGATCAGAAAGATCAGCGCCGCGTACTCGGACGCCGTCTTCGGGTCGAGCACGCGACGCAGCGAGAAGACGAAGTCATCGGCCGTCACCGGCTTGCCGTCGGACCAGTACGATTCGCGCAGGTGGAAGGTCCAGGTCAGGCCGTCGGCGCTGACGTCCCAGCGCTCCGCCACGCCCGGAATCGTCGAGCCGTCGGCGGCCGACTGGGTCAGGCCCATGAACATGTCGCTCTGGATGCGGTCTTCCCAGGTGCCGGTCGAGGTGTGCGGATCCAGCGTCGCGGGCTCGGTGGTGTTGCCGTACTGCAGGCACACCTTGCCCTCCGGACAGGGCGCCCGGGAGGGTCCCTTCGAGCAGCTCGCCAGGGCCAGGATCGCGACCCCGGCGACGAAGACGTTGCGCAGCACGCGTGGCCCCTCTTGAATGGCGGTCTGTCGGTTCCGGGAGTCGCCCATGTCAACGCTCGTCCAAGGTTTCAGGTCGCGCCTCGTTCTGGCCGGGAGCGCGGCGGCGCTGCTGTGCGCCGGCGCGGCCGTGGCGGCCGATGCGCCCAAGCCCCGCGCCGCGGCGCTGCAGGCGGTGGTGGACTGCCGCAAGATCGCCGACGCCGGCGAGCGGCTGGCCTGCTACGACGCGGCCACCGGGGCGCTGGAGACCGCCGAGCGGGCCGGCGATGTGGTCGTGGTCGACCGCGCCCAGGTGCAGGAGGCCCAGCGCGCCGCCTTCGGCTTCAACTTCCGTATGCCCGCCTTCCTGACCGGAGGCGGCGAAAAGGGCGGTTCCGAGCCCGAAATCCGCACCCTCGAGGCGACCGTGGCCGAGGCGCGGCAGGTGAACGGCAAGTGGTACATCGTGCTCGAGGACGGCGCGCTCTGGTACCAGACCGACAACACCTTCGTGCCGCGGCCGCCGAAGAAGGGGTCGAAGGTGCTGATCAAGCGCGCGGCGCTGGGCAGCTACTTCCTGAGCGTCGAGGGGCAGACCTCGATGCGGGCCAAGCGCGACAACTGACCGGGCGGCCATCGCCTAGCGGTCCTTCGGGTCGAGGGCGTCGCGGAGGCCGTCGCCGATGAAGTTGAACGCCATCAGGGTGATGATCATCGTCAGCGACGGGAAGATCAGCAGCCAGGGCGCGATCTCCATGTCCTGCGCCCCGTTGGCGATCAGGGTGCCGAGCGAGGCCATCGGCGGCTGCACCCCCAGGCCCAGGAAGGACAGGAAGCTCTCGGCGATGATGATCGCCGGGATGGTCAGGGTCACATAGACGACCACCGGGCCCAGCAGGTTGGGCACGATGTGCTTGAGGATGATCTGGCGTCCGCTGAGCCCGGCGGCGCGGGCGGCCTCGACGAACTCCTTCTGCTTCAGCGACAGGGTCTGCCCGCGCACGATGCGCGACATGGTCAGCCACTCGACCGCGCCGATGGCGAGGAAGATCAGGAAGATGTTCCGGCCGAAGGTGACCATCAGCAGGATCACGAAGAAGATGAAGGGCAGCGAGTAGAGGGTGTCGACGATGCGCATCATCACCTCGTCGACCCGGCCGCCGACGTAGCCGGCGATCGCGCCCCACAGCACCCCGATCAGCAGCGACACGCTGGTCGCAACCACCCCGATGAGCAGCGACACGCCGAGGCCGGCGATCAGCCGGGCGAGCAGGTCGCGGCCGAGCGAATCAGCGCCCAGCAGGTGGCCGCCGACGCCCGGCGCGGCCCAGACGTCGGCCTTGGTCACGGTGTCGTAGTGGAAGGGGACCAGGAACGGACCGAGGGCGGCGAGCAGGACCATCAGGGCCAGCACCACCATCCCGGCGACCGCGGCCTTGTTGCCGAGCAGGCGGCGGCGGGCGTCGTCCCACAGGGAGCGGCCCTTGACCGCCTTCTGCAGAAGGTCGGCCCGCTGCGGCGAGCCGGGGATCATCTCGGCGACGCTCACGACAGCCTCACGCGGGGATCGAGCGCCGCATAGATCATGTCGGCGATCAGGTTGAGGAGGAGGATCAGCAAGGCGTAGACGATCACCATGCCCATCACGACGGTGTAGTCGCGCTGCAGGGCGCTGATGACGAAGAACTTCCCGAGGCCCGGCAGGTTGAAGATCTTCTCCACCACCAGCGAGCCGGTCAGCAGGCCGGCGGCGGCCGGTCCGAGGTAGCTGACCAGCGGCAGGATCGCGGCCCGCAGCGCGTGCTTGCGGACGATGACGTGCTCCGGCAGCCCCTTGGCGCGGGCGGTGCGGATGTAGTTGGACCGCAGCACCTCGATCATGCCGGCCCGGGTCAGGCGGGAGATGATGGCGATCTGCGGCAGGGCGAGGACGGTGATCGGCAGGATCAGGTTGGCGACGGCCCCGCCGTTCCAGCCGGCGGTCGGCAGCCATTGCAGCTTCGAGGCGAAGACCAGCACCAGCAGGGGCGCGGTGACGAAGGTGGGGATGCAGACCCCGAGAATCGCCACCCCCATCGTGACGTAGTCGGCGATGCGGTTCTGCCGCAGGGCCGCGATCACGCCCAGGCTCATGCCCACGACCGAGGCCAGCAGGATCGAGACCCCGCCGAGGATCAGGCTGACCATGTAGTTCTCTTTGAGGATGTCGAGAACCGACTTGTCGCGGTACTTCAGCGACGGTCCGAAGTCGCCCTTCGCCACCCCGGCCAGGTAGTTCACGTACTGCTCGTGCAGGGGCTTATCCATGCCGAACCGGGCCATGACGGCCTGTTCGATCTGGGGACTGAGCTGGCGCTCGTTGACGAACGGGCTGCCGGGGGCGGCCCGCATCATGAAGAAGGCGACGGTGATCACGAGGAACAGCGTCGGGATCGCCACCAACAGACGGCGGAACAGGAAACGCAGCATCGGCGGCTCACTCGCGCGGACAGGGCCGCTGGGCGGTTGCGAAACTTCCACCCGCTCCCGATGATGTCAACGAACCCTAACCAGGATGAACCTGCGATGACCGACTTCCGCCGCGTGACTGACGATTTTTCGGTCAGCCCCCAGATCGCCCTCGAGGATCTCGCCGTCGCCAGGGCGCAGGGCTTTACGATGGTGATCAACAACCGGCCGGACGGCGAGCAGCCGGGCCAGCCGTCGTCCGCCGAGGTCGAGGCCGCCGCGCGGGCCGCGGGCCTCGACTATGTGCATATCCCGGTGGTCGGGTCGCCGACGCCGGACCAGGTCGAGGCCAACCGCGTCGCGATCGCCGGGGCCGACGGGCCGGTGCTGGCCTTCTGCCGGTCGGGCACCCGCTCGATCGTCACCTGGTCGATCGGCCAGGCGATGAGCGGCGAGCGCGGCCGCGGCGAGCTGACCGCGCTGGGGCGTGACGCCGGGTACGACCTGTCGGGCGTGCTGGGGGGGTAGAGGCTCGGGAACCTGGCCCGACGGCCTACCTCCCGCCCAGCGTCGTCTCCGCATGCACCCTCGCCGCGCCCATGGCGGCCGGCTCCGGCTCGCAGCTGGCCAGGACGATCTGCGCGGTCATGAGACAGAGAAAGGCGAAGGCGATCCTCTGGAACCGTTTTGAGACAAAGATCGCGATGTCCTCGGCCATTCTGCCGTCCTCCAGCCCGTGTGCGGGGGACGAGCGCAAGAAGGGCGCCGCACGTCGATCACACGCGCCTCACGGGCAAGTCGTTGGTGCGTGATCCAAATCGCACTAGTTAGCGTCGCTATCTGGCCGCGGGGGCGGCGTGGGACCGATCGATGGCCGGAGCCTTCTGGACGTCTGACTTCCGCTTCGAGAAGGGCCGCGTGAGGGTCCCTTCCACCGGCGCGGACATTCCGTTCGACCGGGCGCTGGTCGAAGAGGCCCTGACCTGGTTCGCCTACTACCTGCCTGTGCGGATCACGGCCACCTGGGCGCGGCTGACGCGCCCGGGCCCCAGCGTCTGGTTCGCGCCGGTGCGGCCGCGGCCCTGGTATCTGGTCTGGGCGGCGGCGGCCTGGTCCGGCGCCCGCATCGCCCGCTCGCCTGACAGGGCCGACGCGGCGATGTACTTCGAGGACTCCGCTCGCGGCGCGGCGCCGAACAGCGGCCCCGCGCTGCGCTTCAACTACGGCTGCACCGACGTCACCAAGAGCCACGTCGCCAAGGTCTTCGAGGAGGTCTTCGGCTATCCCCTGGCCGTCGACCCCGAGACGGCGAGCGGACCGGTCGTCGAGAAGGGCGAGGCCAACGGCGTCCACGACGGCCGCATCGTCCAGGCCCCGTGCCCGGCCCTGCCCGGCAAGACCTATCAGCGGCTGATCGACAACGCCTCGACCCTGCTCGGCGACGACTACGTCGATGACCTGCGCACTCCCTGCGTCGGCGGGCGGCCGGTTTTGGTGTTCATCAAGCGACGCCCGCGCGGCGAGCGGTTCGCCAACCACAACAGCTCCGTCAGCCTGAAGTCCGTCGAGGCCGTGTTCTCGCCGCAGGAGGTGGAGACGATTTCCCGCTTCTGCGCCGCCATGCACCTCGACTGGGGCGGCCTGGACATCCTTCGCGACCGCGCCAGCGGCCGCCTCTACGTCGTGGACGTCAACAAGACCGACATGGGACCGCCGATCGCCCTCCCTCTCGCCGACAAGCTGGCGGCGACGCGCTTGCTCGCCGATGCGTTCCGCACTCTCATCGCCGGCGGTGACGCGGGAGGGCGCGCATGATTCCGTTCGTTCGGGAGCTGAAGTTCGAATACGGCGTCTGCGAGCAGGTGACGCCGCTGATCCGCCGCGTGGTGGCCAACAACCCCGGCCCGTTCACCTACCTCGGCACCGGCACCTACATCATCGGCCGCGGGGACTCCGTGGCGGTGATCGACCCCGGCCCGGACCTTGACGACCATCTGCAGGCGATCCTCAGGGCGACCGAGGGCGAGCGGATCACCCACATCTTCATCACCCACAACCACCTCGACCATTCCCCGCTCGCGAAGCCCCTGCAGGCGCTGACCGGCGCGGTGACCTACGGCTGCCCGCTCACCGGGCCGACGGGCGAGGACAGCGACGTCCGCATGGAGGCCGGCGACGACCGCGGCTTCGTCGCCGACGTCGGCGTCTGCGACGGCGGGACCTTCGCCGGCGACGGCTGGACGATCGAGGCGATCGCCACGCCGGGGCACACCAGCAACCACATCTGCTACGCGCTGCACGAGGAGAACGCGCTGTTCTCCGGCGACCACATCATGGGCTGGTCGACGACGGTGATCAGCCCGCCCGACGGCGACATGGGCGCCTATTTCGACAGCCTCGACCGCATCCAGGCGCGCGGCTTCGACGTCCTCTGGCCGACGCATGGCCCGCCCGTGACCGAGCCGGCGCCGTTCATCCAGGCCTACATCGATCACCGCCGCAACCGCGAGGCGCAGATCCTGGGCGCGGTCGGCCAGGGCCTGACCCGCATCAAGGCGATGGTGCCGGTGCTCTACAAGGACGTCGATCCACGACTGCATCCGGCGGCGGCGCATTCGGTGCTGGCGCACACCATCCAGCTCGTCCGCGAGGGCCGGCTGGTCACCGACGGCGAACCGGGCCTGGACAGCGACTACCGGCCGGGGACCTAGCGGCCCAGGGCCGACAGGAGTCTTCCGACGCGGCGGCAGTTGTCGCCCAGGTCGCTCTCGCCCACGCGGCTGACGGACCGGACGTCGACGCGCGCGCCCGAACCGTGCGGCCGGACCCGGACCACGACGTCGCTCTTGAGTCCGTAGAGCAGGCCGGTCGCTGTCGCCTCGATCCGGCCCGCGGCGGCGTCTTCATGGACCAGGGCGAGGCCGGCTGAGGCGACCGCTGCGCGCGCGGCGGCGTAGGCCTGGTCCGGCGACAGGTCGAGCAC
Source organism: uncultured Caulobacter sp. (assembly GCA_937991555.1). Lineage (GTDB taxonomy): Bacteria > Pseudomonadota > Alphaproteobacteria > Caulobacterales > Caulobacteraceae > Caulobacter. The sequence goes on along the minus strand of CALKHU010000227.1, from coordinate 1,235 downwards.
GGCGGGGCGCGCCGCGGGGCAGGTTTCGGCGTTCACCTCCCCCACCGGGCGGCCGGCGTAGAAGCGGGAGCCGATGGGCAGCACCGGCTGCGCCTCGACGATGTTTGCGCCCGGACCGCGAAGCTTGAGCACCTTCTGCGAGAACATCAGCGGATCGGTCCAGTCCGTCGCGACGTCGGCCAGCGGCGGCATGCGGTCAGCGTAGGTCTTCAGGCCGATGAAGCCTGCCCAGGTCGCCGCCGTCAGCACCAGCGCCAGCAACGCCTTGCCCCACAGCCGCGAGAAACCGGCGAAGGTCGCGACCAGCAGGCCGAGCACGCTGACCAGGGCGCTGACCAGGGCCGCTGCCGGGGCCCATCCGAGCGACGGGGTGACGCCGTCCTGCAGCATGGCGACGATCGCCTTGTCCGGTCCCCAGGCGCCGAACTGCATGCCGGCGGCGCCGACCAGAACCATGGTCAGCGGCGTCAGGGCCGCGAGGATGGCGAGGTTGAGGTAGCCGCTGGCCCAGGCCGGCGGCTTCTTCTTCATGGCCTTGCGGGTCTTCGGGTCGGCCGTGGCGGTGGCCAGCCACAGAGGGGACTCCTCGTACGACGCCGGCGCATCGGCGTCCTTGCCGCCGCCCTTCAGCGTCTTCGGGAAGGTCAGGGTCTCAGCGACCGGGCCGGCCGCGGCCGCCGTGGCGGCGGCGGCGAGCGCGGCGTCGACCGGCGTCATGTCCGGCATGCTCGGCAGCGGGGGCGGCACGTCGCCCTCGCCGTCCTTGTCGGACGGCGACCAGGCGGCGACCTCTTCCACCTGCGGCTCGTGCGAGATGGGCTCGAACTCGGCGTCGATGACGCCGTCAGGCCCGGCAACGGGGGACCGCGGCGCGGGCTCTGGTTCGTGCGCGACGGGTTCGGCGACGGCTTCCGTCGCCTCCGGCGCGAACAGGGACTCGGCTTGAGGCTCATCGGCCCCGACGGCTGCCGTGCTCGTCGGGGCCTCAGATTTTCCCGAGGGATCCCCTACCGGCCCGGCTTCCGGTGCATGTGTGACCGGATCAGGCGCCGCACGTTCGGCGACAGTCGCGGCGGCCAGAACCGGCGTGGACGGGAGGACGTAGTCCTTCATCCGCTCGCGGATCAGCTTCTTGTCGATCTTGCCGGTCGCGCCGAGCGGGATGGCGTCGACGAACGCAACGTCGTCCGGCATCCACCATTTGGCGATCTTGCCGGCGAGGAACTGGAGCATCT
>CALKHU010000226.1 GCA_937991555.1 uncultured Caulobacter sp. | reverse complement strand
GAGACGCTCGACCTGCTCGAGGACCTGCTCGCGGACTTCGACGGCACCCTGATCCTCGTCAGCCACGACCGCGACTTCATCGACCGCCTGGCCTCCTCGACCATCGCGCTCGACGGCCGCGGCAAGGTCGTCGAAACCCCCGGCGGCTGGAGCGACTTCCTGGAGCAGAACCCGGGGTTCTTCGATGCGCCGGAGGCGCAGCCTGCGAAGCCTTCGGCGAAGCAGGCTGAAACCGCTCCGCCAAAGAAGGCCTCGGTCAAGCTCAGCTACAAGGACCAGCGCCGCCTGGAGGAACTCGAAGCCCTGCTGGCGAAGCTGCCGGCGGAGATCGCGAAGCTGGACGCCAGCCTCGCCGACCCCGACCTCTACAGCCGGGATCCGGCGGGTTTCGACCGCATCATGAAGGCCAGCGAAAAGGCCCGCGCCGACCTCAGCGCGGCCGAGGAGGAGTGGCTGGCTTTGGAAGAGAAGCGAGAATCCCTGGGCGCCTGATCTGCTCCCTCGGCCGGGGAACCAGCAGGCTTCCCATGAAGCCGAAGGACAGCATGGCGTGGTCCATCTTCGATAAGGTCATGTCGGCATCTCCTGTCAGCCGTGAGCCAAAGAAGACGCGGCCGCCTGCAGGGTGTTCAGCTTGGGGATGCCCTCGTGGTCGACTGTGCGTCACGGTCGAGCCTGCGCCTGGCGATTCCCCTGACGCAAGAGGATTATCCGGGTCCGGATCAAATCCGCATACTGAAGGACAGCCTTTTCAAGCGCTTGGCCTCTGTAGAGCGCCTCTGCATCCACACGTGATCGCGCTTTGAGAGAGGCCTAGCCACGCGCCAGAGGCAGCAGGGCGCCGACCGACAGGGCGAACACGACCAGCATCCCGGTTGCGAAGGCGTGCCGTCGCCCCCGCCACAGCAGCCAGCCGAGCGCCGGCGCGCCGAGCAGGCTGCCGAAGGCGATATAGAACTGGACCCGGTCGCCCGCCGGCATCTCCGCCCGCGCCATCGCCGCGACGACCGGCGCCACGCTGAAGACCATGGCCGCGCCGATCACCGTCGCCGCCGCCAGCGCCACGGCGAGGACGTCCCGCAGACCGCCCTCGGACGGGTACCAGCTGTTGGCCGCCGCGATCGCCCGGCGCCGGTCGCGCTCGGGATCTTCGGGCTCGTCGGTTCTCGCCATCGTCGCCTCCTCGCCGGTCAGCTGTCCGGATCCCCGATCGGCGTCGCGAACCCATGCGCCTCGCCCCGCGAGAGCCCGTCCCGGACCACGCGCAGCAAGGGGTTGGGCCGCGGCTCGCCGACCTTGACCAGCCGGTTGGCGTCCCGGTGCATGAACGGCGCGTCGCGTCCCCGCACCTGGAGCACGGTGTCGGACAGGTAGCTCCAGCCGCCGTCCTCGTGAAAGGTGACGTCGAGCGTGTAGCTGTCGGTCCGGAAGGCCCATTCCAGGAAGTCGGTCGAGCAGATGCCGTAGCCGGGCCCGCCGCGCTCGGCGCGGACGACGATGCGGTCGGCGTCGGGCGCCGCCCGTCCGCTGGCCAGCGCCGTCTGGCCGCGCGGAATGGCCAGGGTCTGCATCACCAGCCCGGTCGCCGGCTCCCAAAGCCAATAGCCGATCTGGTCATGGAAGCTGCTCTCCTCGTCCGAGGCGACGACATGGACGTGGTAGCGCAGGCCGTAGAGCAGCTGCGGACCGTTGGCCTGCGGGTCGATCGGGTGCATCTCGATCCGCTCGAGGTAGCTGCGCCGTTCCGGCCCATCGGCCTTGGGATTGAGATCGACGCCCTTCACCCCTTCCCATACGCCGGCCAGCCGGCGCAGCGGCCCCAGGTTCGCCAGGGTGTCGGGATCGACGTCCTCGGGCTCGGTGAAGATGTCGTCGGGGAAGTCGTGCATCGGATCCTCGCTGGCCTGCCGCACCGGGTTAGCGCGCCCGGCGTCCGGCGCAAAGCGGCGCGGCCGGGATCGTCGAAATCGGCGGCCGGAGACGCCCGGCGCCTTGCCCTCGCGCACGGCCTGCCCAAGTCTCCCCGCAACAGAGGGGAGAACCGCATGAAGGCGCTGCTGACCAGCAAGACCGAGACCGGCCTGAAGACCGACCTCGTGGACATGGCCGACGACCAGCTCGGCGAGGGCGACGTCACCGTCCGGGTCGAGTGGTCGACCGTCAACTACAAGGACGCCCTGGCGCTGTCGGGCCGCGGCAAGATCATGCAGACCCTGCCGCTGGTCGGCGGCATCGATCTGGCCGGCGTGGTCGAGTCCTCGGACTCGCCGGACCTGAAGCCCGGCGACCGGGTGCTGCTGAACGGCTGGGGCCTGAGCCAGACCCATAACGGCGGCTACGCCCAGAAGGCCCGCGTCCCCGCCGACTGGCTGATCCCGACGCCGGAAGCCTTCTCCAGCCGTGACGCCATGGCCATCGGCACGGCCGGCTACACGGCCATGCTCTGCATCCTCGCGCTGGAGCGCGGCGGCCTGACCCCGGCGAGCGGCGACGTGCTGGTCACGGGCGCCAATGGCGGCGTCGGCTCGATCGCCATCGCCCTGCTGGCGACGCTCGGCTACCGGGTGATCGCCTCGACCGGGCGGACCGCCGAGGCCGACTACCTGAAGGCCCTGGGCGCCGCCGAGGTCATCGACCGCGCGACCCTGTCCGAACCCGGGCGGCCGCTCGGCGCCGAGCGCTGGGCCGGGGTCGTCGACTCGGTCGGCAGCCATACGCTCGCCAACGCTCTCGCCCAGACCCGCTACGGCGGCGTGGTCGCCGCCTGCGGCCTCGCCCAGGGCATGGACCTTCCGGCCACCGTCGCCCCGTTCATCCTGCGCGGCGTGACCCTGGCCGGCATCGACTCCGTCAACGCCCCCCGCGCCATCCGCCTCGAGGCCTGGTCCCGTCTCGCCCGCGACCTCGACCCGGCGAAGCTGGCCCTGGCCACGGAAGAGATCGCGCTCGCCGGGGTACCGGACGCCATCGACCGCCTGTTCGACGGCAAGGTCCGCGGCCGTCTGGTGGTGCGCATTCCATGAGGCCGCCGGTTTGCAGACCGGCCGTCCGCGTCTAGACTGGCCCCGGATCAGGGAAGAAATGCCATGAGCGACGCTGTCGGCCCCGGCGATCTGGTTCTCTGCGTCAACGCCGCCCCCAACCACGTCACGGGCGAGCCCGTGCCGCTGCAGGCGGGAGAGACCTATCGCGTCTGGACGGTCCTGGACTTCGAGTGTCCGTGCGGCCGCTCGGACGCCCTGATCGACATCGGCATCGGCTGGGCGTGGTGCCAGTCACGGTTCCGGATCCTCCCCAAGCCGAAGTTCGAGGCGAAGCCGAAGAAGGCGACGGCGCCCAGGGAGAAGGAACGGGTGCGGTAGCCGGTCGCCCGCCGGCCAGCAGAAAGGGCGGGGCCTCGCGGCGCCCGCCCTTCCCGTTTCCGGCGCTCGATCAGCCGCTTAGGCGGCCTTGCCGAAGCTCAGGCCTTCGTAGCGGCGCAGGTGGTGGTCGACGGAGCCGAACAGGCCCTCGATCATCGTCGCGCGCTTGAAGTAGTGGCCGATGGCCAGTTCGTCGGTCATGCCCATGCCGCCGTGGATCTGGATGGCGTTCTGGCCGACGAACTTGCAGGCCTTGCCGATCTGGACCTTGGCGGCCGAGACGGCCTTGGCGCGCTCGGCGTCGTCGGTGACCTTGATGGTGGCCATGTAGGTCATCGAGACCGACTGCTCGACGTTCATGAACATGTCGACCATGCGGTGCTGCAGCACCTGGAAGTTGGCGATCGCCGTGCCGAACTGCTTGCGCTGCTTGGCGTACTCCAGGGTGCCGGTGTGCAGCTGGCGCATGGCGCCGACGGCCTCGGCGCAGACGGCGGCGGTGGCTTCGTCGATGACCCGCTCGACCAGCGGCAGGCCGCCGCCTTCCTGACCGACCAGGGCGTCCGCGCCGACGGCGACGTTCTCGAAGTAGACTTCCGAGGCGCGGCCGCCATCGACGGTCGGGTAGTCGCGGGTGGTGACGCCCTTGGCGCCCTTCTCGACGATGAACACCGAGACGCCGTCCGCGTCACGCTGGCCGCCGCCGGTGCGGGCGGTGACGATCAGGTGGGTGGCCCAGGGGGCGCCGACGACCACGGCCTTGTGGCCGTTGATGACCCAGCCCGCGCCGTCCTTCTTCGCGGTGGTCTTCAGGTCCTGCCAGGTATAGCGGGCCTGCGGCTCGGCGTAGGCGAAGGCGAAGATGGTCTCGCCGCCGATGACGCCGCCGATCAGGTCCGCCGCGTTGGCGTGGCCGCTGTGCTTCAGGAAACCGCCGCCGATGACCACCGTGCCGAGGTAGGGCTCGACGACCAGCGCCTTTCCGAACTCCTCCATGACGATCATGTTCTCGATCGCGCCGCCGCCGAGGCCGCCCAGGTCCTCCGAGAACGGCGCGCCCAGGATGCCCAGCTCGTTGGCGAAGGCCGACCAGACCGCCGGGTCACGGCCGGCGTCGGACGAGATCATCTTCCGGCGCTTGTCGAAGTCGTAGTTGTCCTGGAGGTAGCTGGCGACCGTGTCGCGCAGCATCGACTGCTCTTCGGTGAAGTTGAAGTCCATGGCCTGGCGGTCCCTCGTTCTTGCGTTCCGCCCCATTCAGGGGAGGCTGGATTTGCGTCGTTGCGTCCTTCGACACGGCGCTGCGCGCCTGCTCAGGATGACTGGATGAACAGGCTCCCACCTTCGTCATCCTGAGCGGCGGCCGCAAGGCCGCGTGTCGAACGACGCGGGCGGGAGCCCGGAAAATCAGAGGCCCAGCACCATCTTGGCGATGATGTTGCGCTGGATCTCGTTGGAGCCGCCGTAGATCGAGGTCTTCCGGGTGTTGAAGTAGGCGCCGGCGCGGCCGACGGCGTGCTCCGGTCCGATCTTGGCGTTGTCGCCCATGTCGCGCAGGTAGGGCGCGCCGTAGTGGCCGGAGGCCTCGAGCGCCAGCTCGGTGAGGCGCTGCTGGATCTCGGTGCCCTTGATCTTGAGCAGCGAAGACTCCGGCCCGGGGCCCTTGCCGGCGGCTTCGCCGGCCAGGGTGCGCAGCTCGGTGAACTCGAGCGCCGTCAGGTCGATCTCGAGCTCGGCGACCTTGCGCTTGAAGTCCGGGTCCTGGATCAGCGGCTTGCCGTCGTCGCCGAGTTCGACCGACGCCATCTCGCGGACCTTCTCGACGCCGCGCTTGGAGCGGGCCACGCCGGCGATGCCGCTGCGCTCGTGGGCGAGCAGGAACTTGGCGCAGGTCCAGCCCTTGTTCTCCTCGAAGACGCGGTTCTCGACCGGCACCTTGACGTTCTCGAGCCAGACCTCGTTGACCTCGTGGCCGCCCTCGAGGGTGGTGATGCGGCGGACGGTGATCCCGGGGCTCTTCATGTCGATCAGCAGGAAGGAGATGCCCTCCTGGATCTTCGCCGTCGGGTCGGTGCGGACCAGGAAGAAGCCCCAGTCGGCGTGCTGGGCCAGGGTGGTCCAGGTCTTCTGGCCGTTGACCAGGTAGTATTCCTTGCCGTCATCGCCGGTGAAGCGCTCGGCCTTGGTCTTCAGCGAGGCCAGGTCGGAGCCCGCGCCCGGTTCGGAGTAGCCCTGGCACCACCATTCCTCGCCGTTGTAGATCTTCGGCAGGAAGCGTTCCTTCTGGGCCTGGGTGCCGAAGGTGTAGATCACCGGCGCGACCATCACGACGCCGAACGGCAGCACCGGCAGCGCGTCGGCGCGGGCCAGCTCTTCCGAGAAGATGTACTTCTGGGTCGGGGTCCAGTCGGTGCCGCCCAAGGCCTTGGGCCACGACGGCGCGACCCAGCCCTTCTTGGCCAGGATCTTGTGCCAGGACAGGTAGTCTTCCTTGGTCAGGTCGTCCCCCTCGTCCTGCTTGCCGCGCAGGTGGGCGGGGTAGTTCTCGGCGATGAAGGCGCGGACCTCGTCGCGGAACGCGTTGTCTTCGGCGGAGAATTCAAGGTTCATGTGGGGCTCCCGGCGCGGCCTCTCATGGGGCCGTTTCAAGTCGGCCGGGACCATAGCGACCGAACAGTTGTTTGGAAAGATGACGCGAGCGTCAACGTAAACCGGAATCCGCCGGCGCACTGGCACGTCCGCGGCCGGCCCCGGCGAGATCCGCGGCAAGCATGAGGACGAGCGGCAGGGCCCGACTCATCCACGCCCCTCAGACACACCAGTCTGCGTCGATCTCGCCCCGCGCCATCGCTTCCCGTGTCGCCTGGATACGGGCCTGGATTGCGGCGGCGTCCAGCTGCTGGTCGAGGCCGTGAGCCTGGATGACCACCCAGAGGAAGCTGATCTCGCTGGTCCGCGCCGCTTCCGGAGCGTCGGTCCTTCTGTCGGTGAGACCGACGAAGCAGCGCAACGCCTCGTCGAGGTCGGGGATGGCGAAGTCCTCCTCCGGGAGCTTGAAGACGATCGGCACCCGCACCACCGCGCCGCCGTCCGGCCGCCCGTCGATGGTCCGGGGACTCATCCGCATCTCTGCCGACATGGCCACGGCCGCCTCGCCGAACCCGAAGCCGGCCGGCGTCTCTTCCAGCACCTGGCAGTCGTGCAGCAGGGTGTCCACGCCCACCCGGCACTGCAGGGTCGCCTTGCCCTCGACATCCTCGCGCCAGGCGCGGCGGGGATAATGGTCCTGGAACTGCTCGGGCGTCGGAGTGACCAGCCACTGGGGTCTGGTCACAATGGACGGAGCCTGGAACAGCATCGCCACGGCGACGGATATCGACACGAACACTGGGGCGCCCCCGACTGCCGGACCCCAACCCTAGCGCGCATCCGGGCAAAAAAGAACGCCCCGTCCCGAAGGACGAGGCGCCAAGGGTGCTCGGTGCTCGAACAGGTGGTGCGGAGGCTCAGGCCGCCAGCGCGGCGCAGGCGCCGGCGAGCTCGGCCGCGATCTCCGCCTGACCGCCCTCACGGGCGTTGCGAAGCTGGCGCGCCGCGTCGTTGCGGGCGTTCAGCGCCTTGTCGAGGACGAAGTCGGCGCGGCCGCGCTTGTTGGCCTTCAGCAGCGCATCGAAGGTCGCGGAGTCGGCGCCGGCGAGACCGGCGCAACGCGAGGCCTTGATGAACTGGGCGTCGCTGAGACGCTCCGAGGCGAAGGCGGCGGGGGCGGCGGCCGACATGGCGGTCGCGGCGATGACGGCGGCAGTGATGATACGCATGGGGTCGCTCCATCTCCCTGATTGGTGCAAGGGAAGGATGCCGCCGGAGATCTGTATTCGCAAATTAAATACATGAAAGACTCCAATAATTACACGTCTTTCATATCTTACGGGACTGTAATGTATGCGTCGAAAACATGACGACGTCATGACTTACTGGTAATGCTTGAAACGGCCGTTCGGGACGGCGATGCTGGGGCATGATCCAGGATCCGGCCACCGCCGGCCCGCCCCTGCGCATGGACGCGGACGGGCTGAACGACTTCCTGCGGCGCGCGTTCCCGGCGACCGCCGCCGAGGCGATGCCGCGTGTGACCCGGGTCGAGCCAGGCCGGATCGAGATGACCCAGGCGACCGGCGAGCGGAACCTGCGCCCCGGCGGCGTCATCTCCGGGCCGACGATGATGGCCATGGCCGACTCCGTGGCCTACGCCCTGGTCCTGGCCCACATCGGCGAGGTGGCCATGGCGGTCACCACCAGCCTGACCATCCACTTCCTGCGCCCTTGCGCGCCGGGCGACCTCCAGGCCGAGGGCGTGATGCTGCGGCTCGGCCGCCGGATCGGCACCTGCGACGTGCTGATCTGGACCGAGAGCCGGGACCGGCCCGCCGCAAAGGCCACGGTCGCCTACGCCCTGCCCGACGGAGCCCGCCGGTGACCGCCCCGACGCCCGCCGCGCCGCCGAAGGCCATCGCTACGCCCTGCATAAAGGTCTGTATCGTCGACCCTGAGAGCAACCTCTGCCTCGGCTGCCACCGGACCCTGATGGAGATCGCCGGATGGGCCCGTCTGCCAGAGGACGAGCGTGCGCGCCTGATGGCCGAGTTACCCGCCCGCCGCAGCCTGATCCGGCCGGAGAAGCTGGGCCTTTAGTCCCCGCGCGCCGTTCACGCGTTGCAAACCCGCGCCCGCCTACAGTGCGCGGCGAAGAGGGGCGAGGACGCCCCCGCGAGCCAGAAGGGCGGGTTGGGTGATGATCAGGACGCTGGCGATCGGCTGTATAGCGGCCCTGTCGGCTCTGGGCGCTGCGCGCACGGTCGCCAGCCTCGACGACTCCGCCCAGGCCGCCCCGGCGCCGCGGGCGGCCGTCGCTGTCCAGGCCCCCGTCCGCCCTGCCCCGGCCCAGGTCGCCAAGGGACCGGACGGCCACTACTGGGCGCAGGCCGACGTCAACGGCAAGGCCGTCCGCTTCCTGGTGGACACGGGCGCCACAGCCGTGGCCCTGACCGCCGACGACGCCCGCCGGCTGGGCTACGACCTGCACAGCCTTGATTACCGGTATGACGTGATCACCGCCGAGGGGAAGGTGAAGGCCGCCGCCGTCCGGCTGGCCTCGGTGTCGATCGCCGGCGCGACGGTCGAGGACGTCGACGCGCTGATCCTCGAGCGCGGTCTGAACACCTCGCTCCTGGGCATGAGCTACCTGGGCAAGCTGCAGTCGTTCGAAGCCACGCGGACGGCGTTGATCCTGAAGCCGTAACCGCGCGGCTAGCGGCTCTTCACCGGCTCCGGCATCTCGGGCGACAGGGCGGCGATGACGTCCGCCGCGTTCACCACCATGCCGTCGACCGCGCCCGGACCGCCGACGTTGACGAACATCACGAGGCTGTTGTCCAGCTTGGTGCGCACCGGGCCCATCATGAAGCCGTCGAACCCGCGGTGGCGCGCCAGCAACGCAGCGTGCAGCAGCATCGCCTCGCCCCCGGCCTGGCCGTAGGCGCCGTAAATGAACATCAGGTCGCCGTTGTACTTGGCCTTCTCGGTCTTCTTGACGAGGTAGCGCGACTTGTCGGTCTTCCAGACCGCGCGCGTGTAGGCGCTGTGGGCGTTACGCTGATAGGGCCGAAGCGCCCCGAACAGGGCCTTGGCCTCGTCCGCAGGTTCGGCGATCGCCGCCGCCTCGATGGCCAGGCCTTCGGCGATGATCTCCGCGGGGGTGCGCGCCAGGGCGCCGGTCAGCTCCGACGGCGCGGCGCCCGCCCGCAGGCGCTCGGTCAGCACCGCCACCGCCGGAGCCTTGGGGGCGAGCCAGCGCGAGCGTGCGGCGAAGGCGGCGCGGGCCTCGGCGACCCGGCCCTCGGCGAGCTTGCGGCCGACCGCCTGGAAGTCGAGCAACTCTTCGGCCTGGGCGATGACCGCCGCGCTCTCGCTGGCCTTGCCGCTCCGGATCAGCTTCTCGACCGCCGCCCGGGCGGCGACGGCGACCTCTTCGGACCGTTTCATGTCCCCGGCCAGCATGTAGGCGGCCGCGCGGCGGGCGAGGCTGAGCGTCATCGGTTCGGCTTCGGCGAAGAACGCCTTGTGCAGGGTGTCGAACCGCTCGAGATCGGCCGCCGCCCCCACGAAGTCGCCGTCCCACAGTCGCGCTTCGTAGCGCGAGAAGAGCGCCGTCGGATAGATCTTCACGAGTCGCTCGAAATAGGCCTTCTTGGCCGGGGTCATCTTCGCCGTAAGACCGGCGTAAGGCAGGGCCCGCAACTGGTTGAGCACGTCGTAGGGCGCGACCTCCGCCATGGCCAGGGCGACCGCCTCGGCTTCCGCGGGCTTGCCCATGCGCACCAGGGTCGCCGCTTCCAGCTCCATCGCCGACAGGCCGATGGTGCGCCTGAAGTCGCCTTCCTCCGCCTGCGTCCCGGCGACTCCCGAGGCGGTGCGGATATCGACCAGCGCGTCCTCGTAGGCCTTGGCCTCGACGCGGTGCACGCCACGCGCCAGTTGCAGCTGGACCTTCCGCATGGTGTCGGTCTCGCGCGCGAAGGCCTGCTCGCAGGCGGCCACGCCCTCCGCGCCCTTCAGACGCTTGCCCACGTCGCCGGTCTCAGGCGCGCCGACGAGCCCGCCCACGATGCCGCCGGTCGCGGTGATGGCGAGCAGATAGGCAGCCAGTTCGCCGGCGCTCATGTCCGCCGGCTGTCCGTCACACTGGACCCAGACCGAGCCGGCATCCTTCTTCGACGGCGCGGCCGGGGTGGTGGTCGCCTCGGCCGCGGCCTGGGCGGCCATGGATGTGCAGACGGCCACGACGGCCGCCGTCTGGAACAGCTTCTTCACGCGGAACTCCCCCCGGAACAGGCGTGTGTCTTACCAAGTCCGCGGGCAACCGCAACGCGACAACTGCGCCGACCTCGCGCGGACGGCGGTCAAGCCGCGTCGCGACGTCGGTCGTGGGCGTCCCGGACCGCGGCCAAGGCCGCGTCCACGACCTCGAGGCCGGCGCCCGGCCTGACCCCGTCCACCGTCAGGATTCGCCGCCACGCCCGCCCGCCGGGCCTGCCGTGGAACAGCCCGAGCATGTGGCGGGTGATGCCCGCGAGCTTCCAGCCCTCGGGCAGGCGTGCGGCGATGTAGGGCCGGTAGGCCTCGACCGCCTCGAAGGGATCGACGTCCGCCGCCGCCTCGCCGAACAGCCGGCGGTCGACCTGGCCCAGCAGCGCCGGCTCATGATAGGCAGCGCGGCCGAGCATGACGCCGTCCACGCCCGCGGCGAGATGCGCCGCCGCCGCGTCGAGGTCCGGCACGCCGCCGTTGATGGCGATGGTCAGGCCCGGCCGCTCGCGCTTCAGCCGGTGGACGAGCGGATAGTCGAGCGGCGGAATGTCCCGGTTTTCCTTCGGCGACAGCCCTTTCAGCCAGGCCTTGCGGGCGTGGACGATGAAGGTGGTCACGCCGGCGGCCGCGCAGGCGTCGACCAGCGTGAACAGGCTCTCCTCCGGATCCTGGTCGTCGACGCCGATCCGGCATTTCACCGTCGCCGGAACGCGCACGGCGTCGATGATGGCGGCCATGCAGTCGGCGACCAGCGTCGGCTCGCGCATCAGGCAGGCGCCGAAGCGGCCGCTCTGCACCCGGTCCGACGGGCAGCCGACGTTCAGGTTGATCTCGTCGTAGCCGTAGTCCTCGCCGATGCGCGCCGACAGGGCGAGATCGGCCGGCTCCGACCCGCCGAGCTGCAGCGCCACCGGATGTTCGACCGCGTCGTAGCCCAGCAGCCGCTCGCGGTCGCCGTGGATCACCGCGCCGGTTGTGACCATCTCCGTGTAGAGCAGCGCCCGCCGGGACAGCACGCGATGGAACGCCCGGCAGTGCCGGTCGGTCCAGTCCATCATCGGAGCCACCGACAGGGTGTGGGGCGGGCGGGTCATCGGCGGGATATAGGCGAGAGAGCGGCATGAAGCCAAACGCCGTCCTGCCGCGTTGTCTCCTCACGGGGGAGACAGACCTTCATGACTCTGCAGCAGGGACTCGCGTTCGCACTGGTCGGCGGGGCGATCGGGGCGTTCGTCTGGGGACGCTGGCGTTACGACGTGGTGGCGGTGACCGCGCTGCTGGGGGGGCTGGTGCTGGGGGTGATCCCGGCCGAGAACGCCTTCGACGGCTTTCGCAACGACGTCACCGTCATCATCGCCTGCGCGCTGGTGGTCAGCGCGGCCTTCGCCAGGTCCGGCATCGTCGAGCTGGCGCTGCGCCGTATCCTGCCGCTGCTGAAGAGCGAGCGCAGCCAGGCGCCGGTGCTGACCGCCGTCGTCACCCTGCTGTCGATGGCGACCAAGAACGTCGGAGCCCTGGCGATCATGCTGCCGGTGGCGCAGCAGGTGGCGCGCAAGACCGGCACGGCGCCGTCGCGGCTGCTGATGCCGATGGCGGCCGGCGCCATGATCGGCGGCCTGGTCACCCTCGTCGGCACGGCGCCCAACATCATCGTCTCCGAGGTGCGCCAGGACCTGCTGGGCGAGCCCTTCGGCATGTACGACTTCGCACCGGTGGGTCTGGCCATCGCCGGTCTGTCGCTGGCCTTCCTGGCCTTTGGCTACCGGCTGCTGCCGAAGGACCGCACCAGCGTCATCGACCTCGACGCCGCACTCGCGGAAAAGACCTATCTCACCGAGACGCGGGTCCCCGACGACTGGCCGTTCGGATCGATGCGGCTCGGCCGGCTGACAGCGATGGCCGAGGGCGCCGCGACCGTGATGGGCCTGCTGCGCGACGGGCGCCGCAAGCCGGCGCCGCATCCGAACACTGTCATCCGCCCGGGGGACGTGCTGCTGATCGAGGGCGAGCAGCAGGCGCTGGACGCCTTCGTCCTGCGGGCCAGGCTGTCCCTGACCCGGACCGACCGCCCGGTGACGATGGAGGAGCCGACGGAGGAGGTCCGCGCCGTCGAGGCCGTGGTCGGGCCGGAGTCGCCGCTGATCGGCGAGTCCGCCCAGCGGGCCCGCATCCACGCCGAGCTGAACGTCAATGTGCTGGGGGTCAGCCGAAGCGGCTACCGCATGACCCAGCGGCTGCGCAGCGTGCGCTTCCGCGCCGGCGACGTGATCCTGCTCCAGGGCGGCGAGCGCAGTATGCCGGCGGCGCTCCAGGCGCTCGGGCTGCTGCCCCTGGTCGAGCGCGACGTGCGGCTGGGCGGAGCGCGGCGGCTGTTCGCCCCGGCGCTGGTGCTGGCGGCGGCGATGATCCTGGTGGCGCTGCAGCTGGCGCCCGTCGCCATCGCCTTCTTCGGCGCGGCGGTCACCATCGTCGTCATCGGCGGCCTGCGGATGCGCGAGGCCTACCACGCGCTCGACGGGCCGCTGCTGGTGCTGATCGCCGCCCTGATCCCGGTCAGCGACGCGATCCAGAAGACCGGCGGGGCCGACCTGATCGCCGGCTGGCTGAGCGGGGCGTTCGAGGGGCTGCCGGCGCTGGCCGCGATCGGCGGCGTGATGCTGGCGGCGATGATCGTCACCCCGTTCCTGAACAACGCCGCCACGGTGCTGATCATGGCGCCGATCGGCGCGACGCTGGCGGGCAAGCTGGGCTTCCGGCCGGACGCCTTCCTGATGGCGGTGGCCGTCGGCGCGGCCTGCGACTTCCTCACGCCGATCGGCCACCAGTGCAACACCATGGTCATGGCCCCGGGCGGCTACCGGTTCACGGACTATCCGCGCCTCGGCGCGCCGCTGAGCGCGCTGGTGCTGCTGGCGGGTCCGCCGCTGATCGTCCTGTTCTGGCCCTTGACCTGAACCGGCGCGCATTCGATACGCGAGCGTATCGGATACGAAGCCGTACGGGATGGGCGGGATGGCGAGCCGCAAGGGCGCGCCCAAGGGCGACAAGCGTCAGCGGACCCGGGCCGCGATCGTCGAGGCGGCCGGGAAGGTCATCGCCGAGAAGGGCTGGGACCGCGCCTCGCTGGACGAGATCGCCGCCCGCGCCGGTATGACCCGCGGCGCGATTCACGGCAACTTCGCCAGCCGCGACGACCTGTTCCTGGCCGTGGTCGACGCCCACCTCAAGCCGGTCAGCGCCGATTTCCGACCGGGCGCGCCGCTGCGGACCCAGATGCGCATCCTCGGCCTCGCCGTCGCGGCCGAGGCCCGACGGCGGGCGCCGATGGCGGCGGCGGCGGCGGCGTTCCAGCTGCACCTGCTGACCAACCCGGAGGCCAGGGCCAGGGCCGCCGGGCGCCAGGCCGCCGGCTACGCCGCCATGGCCGAGGGCTTCGCGCGGCTGCTGCCGGCCAGCGCGCTGCCGATGCCGGCCGAACGGTTCGTCAAGGTGCTGGACGCGCTGATCACCGGGCTGATGTACGTCAGCTACCAGTCGCCCGACCTGCTCAGCGACCAGGACTTCGTCAGCGCCTTCGAGGCCCTGGCCGGGCCGGAACCCCAGCCCGCGCCCTGGACCGGCGGGGCGGGCATCACGCTGCGCCGCTGAACCGGGCCTTGCGCCGGGGTTCGGCGCGCCGATATCGACGGCAGCCGACAGCCTACGGAAGCCGCCATGCCCTACGTGAACATCAAGATCACCCGCGAAGGCGCCACCGCCGAGCAGAAGGCCGCGCTGATCGCGGGCGCGACGCAGTTGCTGGTCGACGTCCTGGGCAAGAACCCGGCGACGACGGTCGTCGTCATCGACGAGGTCGACACCGACAACTGGGGCGTCGGGGGCGAGTCCGTGACGGTGAGACGGGCCCGGGGCAGCTGAGGCGCGGATTGACACCGGCGTTATCCGGGCGTACCCGGGGCGCTCCTGTGGTCCGACCGGACCCGCTTCAGCGCGCTTTCGAACCGTGACCGTGACCCCGTTCAAAGACTGCCGGATGCTTGCGTCCGCCGTGGTCGGCGGTCGCCGCTCCGATTCCGCTCGCGAGGAACAAGCCGCCTAGACCCCACCCTGGTCGAGGCCCTCCAACCCTCCCGAGCCAGATGCTCCGGAGGGTTTTTTCATGCCCGCCTCCCCGCATCCGGCTCGGACCCTGAAGAAAGTCCGATCGATGATCGACGACCTCGAAAGACCCCTGGCGGCGCCCCCCGCCGCCCAGCTGAAGGGCGACAGTCCCTCCCCCCTCGCGCACCGCGACAGCTTCGTCGCCGAGGCCAGAGACCTGCTGATCCTCGCCGGCCCGCTGATCTTCACCCAGCTGGCGCAGATGGCGGTGCTGGCGACGGACGTCGTGCTGCTCGGCCGGCTGTCGGCCAGCGCCCTGGCGGCGGCGGCGATCGGCAACACGGTCTACTACTTCTGCTGGCTGGTCGGCAGCGGCCCGGCGAGCGCCGTCTCGCCGATGATCGCACAGCTGATCGGCGCGCGGCCGAAGGAGACGGCGGGGGTCCGCCACATCGCCCGGATGGGCCTGTGGGGCGCGATCCTGCTGCCGGTCCCGCTGACCCCGATCCTGCTCTCGACACGCTGGATCCTGGACCACCTCGGCCAAGATCCGGTGCTGGCGATGGGCGCGGGCCAGTTCGCGGCCATGCTGTGCATCGGCCTGCCATTCTCGTTCGGCTTCCAGGTGCTGCGCAACTTCGCCACCGCGCTCGGCAAGCCGAACGCGGCCCTGTGGGTGATGCTCAGCTCGATCATCTTCAACGGCGTGCTCGCCTGGGCGCTGATCTTCGGCCACCTCGGCTTCCCGAAGATGGGCCTGGTCGGCGCCGGTCTCGCGACCTCGCTGTCGGCGGTCTGGGCCTTCCTGGCGATGCTGGTGGTGATCCGGATGACCGTGCGGCTGCGGGCCTACCGCATCTTCCGCCGCTTCCACCGGCCGGTCTGGAAGAAGCTGCGCGAGATCTTCATGCTCGGCATCCCGATCGGCGTGACCATCCTGTTCGAGGCCATGCTGTTCAACGCCATGACCCTGGTCGTCGGCACCTTCGGCGGCGCCGCCCTGGCGGCGCACCAGGTGGCGCTGAACTTCGCGTCGGTGACGTTCATGGTGCCGATGGGCGTGGCGCTGGCCGCCACCGTGCGGGTCGGCCGCTTCGCCGGCGCCGGCGACCGCGAGGGCGCGCGGCGGGCGGGCTTCACGGCCATGGTCGTGGGCGCCGCCCTGATCAGCCTGTTCAGCGTGCTGATGCTGGTCGCAGGCGAGCAGATCGGCGGCCTCTACATCGGCGGCCGCGACCCTGCCTCGCTGGAGGTCATCGCGCTGGTGGGGCTGTTCCTGAAGGTGGCGGCGGCGTTCCAGCTGTTCGACGCCCTGCAGGTCGTCGGCGCGATGTCGCTGCGCGGCCTGAAGGACGCGCGGATGCCGATGATCCTGGCCGGCGTCAGCTACTGGCTGATCGGGGCGCCGATCTGCATCGTGCTCGGCGTGACGCTCAAGATGGAGGGGCTCGGCGTCTGGATCGGCCTGGCGATCGGCCTTGCGGCGGCGGCAGCGGCGATGTGCCTGCGCTTCCATCTGCTGACGCGGCGGACCCTGCCACTGTGAGGCGACGGCCCGGACGATGATGAACGGCGGGTGATCGCCGCCGTTCAGGTCGGGCTCAGCGGCGGCGGCACATAACCGCTGCAACGACGGGCCGCCCTCTCCCTCCCCGGGGCCGGCCCGGCGGCCTGACCGACCTGCTGAGCACGGCCCCCGCCACACAGGTCGGGACGCGGCGCCCCCGGAGACTCCCGCTCCGGGGGCGTTCTGTCGACGCGCCTTCGCGAACGCCCTTCGACCGGGACGCCTCGTCCTTTGATTACAAAGGAGAAAGGCGCCGTTCCAGCACTTGCGCCTGAGGCCAAACCCGGTGACTAGGCCAGCCGCACCCGGGGGTCGTCGACGGCTTCCCACAGTGAACCGACGGGAAGCCATGTCACAGTTGAAAGTCGCCCCGCTTATCGGCCTCGTCCTGGCGCTCCCGGCGGGCGCCGCCCTGGCTCAATCTCCGCCGCCGGCGGCGACCGCCCCGGCGCAGGGCCAGACCCCGGCGCGCCCTGCGCCGGCGGCCGACAAGGAAGGCGGCGCGGTGGTCGAGGGCATCGTCGTGACCGCCGAGACGCGCGAGGTGAAGGCCTCGATCGACGCCGTCAGCTACAGCCTGGACAAGGATCTGCAGGCGGCGACCGGAACCCTGGCCGACGCCCTGCGCAACGTGCCCTCGGTCGAGGTCGACCCCAACGGCAATGTGAGCCTGCGCGGCAACCCGGGCGTCACCATCCTGATCGACGGCCGCCCGTCCGTCCTGCTTTCGGGCGAGAGCCGGGCCCAGGCGGTGCTGACGCTGCCGGCGTCAAGGTTCAGCCGCGTCGAGGTCATGACCAATCCGTCGGCCGCCTACAGCCCTGAGGGCTCGGGCGGCGTGATCAACATGATCACACGGCCCGCCGAGGCCCGGCCCGGCATGACCACGTCGGGGTCGGTGCGCGCCAACATCGGCGACGACGGACGCTACAACCTCGGCGTCACGGTCTCGCACTCGCGCGACCGGCTGACGCTGTCTGCAGACGCCAGCGTGCGGCGCGACCGCTTCAGACAGGAAGCGGATCGCCTTCGCGAACGCTTCGACATGCCGTCGGGCCAGTTCCTGGAGGCGCGCCAGACCACCGACGTCGATGGCGCGTCCGACAACGTCTTCCTGCGGCTTGCCGCGGAGTATCGGCTCGACACGAGGACGCAGTTGACCGGCGAACTCCGCCATACCGAGGTCGACAACGACGCCGACGGCCTGGACCGCTACGAAGCCGACGCCGCCGGCGGCGGCCTGGCCTCCGCCTGGCTTCGCCGCACCGCCGGCGGCTTCGCGGGCCAGTTCTCCGGCGCGACGGGACGGGTGCTTCACCGGTTCGACGACAAGGGCCACGAATGGTCGACGGACATTCGCCTCGACCGGGTGCGGGCGGGGTTCGGCAACGACGCCGTGCTCGAGGGCGTCATTCCCGTCGCCGCGGCCGTCTATGAATCGGTCGAGCTGGCCAACAACGTCGACCAGCTGGGCCTGACCAGCGCCTACGTCCGGCCGATGGCCGATGGCGGCAAGCTGCGCGCCGGATACGACCTGCGGATGGCGTCGCTGCAGCTGGACAACCGGGTCCGGCGCGGCGCGTCGCCGTCAAGCCTGGTCCTCGACCCGCTCGTCTCCAACGACTTCCGCGTCGACGAGACGATCCACGCCGTCTACGTCACCCTGGAACGCCCGTTCGGCGACAAGCTGTCCGCCCAGTTCGGCCTGCGGCTGGAGCAGGTGGATCGCGAGCTCGACCAGGTGACCAGCGGCATCCGCCGATCGACCAGCGATTTCGACGCCTATCCGACGCTGCACCTGTCCTACGAGCTTTCCGAAACCCAGTCGGTGCGGGCCAGCTACAGCCGGCGCGTCCAGCGGCCCCGGCCCTCGGAACTGAACCCGTTCCTGACCTATCAGGACCCGCTGAACTATTCGTCAGGCAATCCCGAGCTGCAGCAGCAGGAGACGGACAGCTTCGAGGTGATGTGGCAGCGGCGTGTCCGCCAGACCTTCTACCAGGCCACCCTCTACTACCGGGACACGTCGGGCGCGTTCACGCCGGTGACCACCGACATCGGCGGGGGCGTGCTGCTGACCCGGCCGGAGAACCTGGGCGGCCGGACGGATCTCGGGCTGGAACTGGTCGCCAACGGCCGGCTGCATCCGACCCTGCGGTATAATGCGAGCTTCAACCTCTATCGGCTGGAGATCGACGCCGCCGGACTCCCGGGCGGCGCGGACCGTTCGGGCGAGGCGGCCAGCGGGCGCCTGAGCCTGAACTGGCAGCCGACGGCCGAGGACTTCATCCAGCTCACGACGACCTGGACCGGCGAGCAGCTGCTGGCGCAGGGCACGCGGGACTCCGCCACCCTGGTGAACCTCGGCTATCGCCGCAAGCTGACCGAGGCGCTGTCGTTCCAGCTGACCGTGCGCGACGTGTTCGACAACTTCGGCGACGCCGTGTCCCTCGATACGCCGATGTTCCGGGACAGGACCGAGCGCCTCTTCGGCGGCCGGTCGGCCTTCATCGGCCTGACCTGGACCTTCGGCGCCGGGAAGAGGCCGCAGGAGCCGACGTTCGACTTCTCGGGTCCGCAAACGGGCGGCTGACGAAGCGTGGCCGTCCGCACCGTCGCGGTCCTCGCAGCTCATTTGCCGCCGACGTCATGGCCCGGCTCGTCCGGGCCATGACGTCGGCCCGTAGACCTCAGTCCTCCAGGCTCAGCAGGGTCGCGTTGCCGCCGGCGCTGGTCGTGTCGACCGACAGGGTGCGCTCGACGGCGAACTTCGTCAGGTAGTGCGGGCCGCCCGCCTTCGGTCCGGTGCCGCTGAGACCTTCGCCGCCGAACGGCTGCACGCCGACCACGGCCCCGATCATCGAGCGGTTGACGTAGAGGTTGCCGACCCTGGCCTTGCTCCGGACCGTGTCGGCGGTTTCGCCGATGCGGCTGTGCAGGCCCATGGTCAGGCCGTAGCCCGAGGCGTTGATCCGGTCGACCAGCCTGCCCAGCTCGCCGGCTTTCCAGGTCACCACGTGCAGGACGGGACCGAATACCTCGCGGGTCAGGTCCTCGACGCGGTCGAGGCGGATGACGGTCGGGGCGACGAAAGTCCCGTCGGTCGTCGCCTGCGGCAGCGGCAGCTGGTGGACGATCCGCGCCCGGTGCGCCTCGATGTGGGCGTTGAGCCCGTCGCGGGCGGCCTCGTCGATGACCGGGCCGATGTCGGTGTCGATGCGGCCGGGGTCGCCGAGGGTCAGCTCGGCCATCGCGCCCTTCAGCATCTCCAGCACCTTGTCGGCGATGTCCTCCTGGACGCAGAGCAGGCGCAAGGCCGAGCAGCGCTGGCCGGCGCTCTGGAAGGCCGAGATGATGACGTCGTTGACGACCTGCTCGGGCAGGGCCGTGGAGTCGACGATCATGGCGTTCAGGCCGCCGGTCTCGGCGATCAGCGGCACAAGCGGCCGACGGTCGTCCTCCAGCAGGGTGCGGGCGATGCGCCGCGCCGTGCCCGTCGAGCCGGTGAACACGACGCCCATGACGCGGACGTCGGCGGTCAGGGCCTGGCCGACCTCGGGACCGCCGGGGACCAGCGCCAGCACGTCGGCGGGCAGGCCGGCCTCGAGCAGCAGCTTCGCCGCCTCGAAGGCGATCAGCGGGGTCTGCGGCGCCGGCTTGGCGACCACGGCGTTGCCGGCGACCAGGGCGGCCGTCACCTGGCCCAGGAAGATGGCCAGCGGGAAGTTCCACGGGCTGATCGCCGCAAACACGCCGCGGCCGGCCAGGGCCAGTTCGTTGCGCTCGCCGGTCGGGCCCGGCAGCGGGGTCGGGACGAAGGTCTCGCGGGCGCGGGCGGCGTAGTAGCGGCAGAAATCGACCGCCTCGCGCACCTCGGCCAGGGCGTCGGGGATGCTCTTGCCGGCCTCGCGCACGCAGATGGCCATCAGCCGCGTGCGGTCGCGCTCCATCAGGTCGGCCATGCGGTCCAGCACGGCGGCGCGCTCGGCCGCCGGCGTGGCGTCCCAGGCCGGCTGCGCGGCGTGGGCCAGGGTGACGGCCCGGTCAACGTCGGCCGGCGTGGCCTCGACGACGTGGCCGACGACGCGGCGGGTGTCGGCCGGATCGACGACCGGCTTGGCGGTTCCGGAGACGGCCTTGCCGCCGATCAGCGGGGCGGCCTTGTGGGACTTGCTCCAGACCTTCGTCATGTCGGCGGTCAGGGCGTCGATCACGGCGCGGTCCGTCAGGTCGACGCCGGCGGAGTTGCGGCGCTCGGGGGCGTAGAGGTCCATGGGGTTCGGGATCTTGCTGTGGGGCTGGAGGCCGGCGGCCTCGACGATGGCGACGGGGTCGGCGAGCAGTTCCTCGTCAGTGACGGAGGCGTCGGCGACCTGGTTCACGAAGCTGGAGTTGGCGCCGTTCTCGAGCAGGCGACGGACGAGGTAGGCGAGCAGGTCGCGGTAGCCGCCGACGGGCGCATAGACGCGAGCGGCGACGCCGGCCTCGGCGATCAGGCGCTCATAGAGGCCGCCGCCCATGCCGTGCAGGCGCTGGAACTCGAAGTCGCGCCGCTCGCCGGCCCAGTCGAGGATGGTCGCCACCGTCAGGGCGTTGTGGGTGGCGAAGGCCGGGTAGATGCCCGGAGAGGCCAGCATCGCCTTCGCACAGGCGAGGTAGCTCACGTCGGTCGCCGCCTTGCGGGTGAACACCGGGTAGTCCGGCAGGCCGCGCTCCTGGGCGCGCTTGATCTCGCTGTCCCAGTAGGCGCCCTTGACCAGGCGGACGGTGATGCGGCGGTTCGT
Organism: uncultured Caulobacter sp.; assembly: GCA_937991555.1. Lineage (GTDB taxonomy): Bacteria > Pseudomonadota > Alphaproteobacteria > Caulobacterales > Caulobacteraceae > Caulobacter. The sequence continues at coordinate 5,391 of CALKHU010000226.1, read as the reverse complement.
CTCGAGGCCCAGCTCGTTGACCCAGGCGATCACCGCCGGCGCGCGGCGCTGGTAGGCCTGGACCGCCATGCCGAGGCCGTCCCAGCCCTTGAGGTCCGGATCGCGGGCGACGGCCTCGATGATGTCGAGGCTCATCTCCAGCCGCTCGGCCTCCTCGGCGTCGATGGTCAGGCCGATCCCTATGCTCCTGGCCACCCGGGCCAGGCGCAGGGTGCGCTCGGTCAGCTCGGCGACGGCCTTCCTGTCCTTGGCCGTCTCGTAGCGCGGGTGGATGGCCGACAGCTTCACCGACACGCTGTCGCGGGCGACCATCTCGCCCTTCTTGCCTTCCCAGCTTCCGACGGCGCGGATGGCGTCGAAATAGGCCTGCAGGTAGCGCTCGGCGTCGGCCGCGGTCTTCGCCGCCTCGCCCAGCATGTCGAAGCTGTGCCGGAAGGCCGAGGCGCCGCCGCGGTCCGCGCGCTTCAGCGCCTCCTCGATGTCGCGGCCGAGCACGAAGGCCTCGCCCATCATCTGCATCGCCACGCCGACCGCGGTCAGGATGGCCGGCTCGCCCATCCGCGCGACCAGCTTCTTCAGCGCGCCGGCGTCGTCGTCCATCAGGCTGCGGGCCAGGATCAGGCCGAGCGTGGCGGAGTTGACCAGCACCGAGTCCGAGGCGCCCTTGTGCGCCTTCCAGTCGGCCCGGCCGAGCTTGTCGCGGACCAGCTCGGCGGCGGTGACCGGGTCGGGCACGCGCAGATACGCCTCCGCCAGCGAGAGCAGGGCGACGCCCTCCTCCGTGGTCAGGCTGTATTCCTGCAGGAAGCGCTCGACCCAGCCGTCCGAGCCCGCCTTGCGCAGGTCGGCCAGAAGGATCTTCGCCTGGCGCTCGACCCGGGCGCGGGTCGGGCCATCGAGGCGGGCGGCCGGCACGAGCGCCGCGAGCCGCACCGGCTCGGGCGCGCGGTACAGCGGCGCGATGGCGGCGCGGGCCGCGACGAGGGGGGATGGCTTGCGCATGGGCGGCGGCGGACCCGGAACAGCTTGTCTGAAGATGCTCCGGTTATGCCTGCGGTCGTGGCGAATGTGCTTGGATAGTTTAGCGTCTCACCGTAGCTTTTCGCCGATATCAACCCCTGCTCCGAAGGATCATCGCCGATGCTGGACGAGATCGACCGCCGCATGCTGCGCGTGCTGCAGCAGGACGGCCGCATCACCAACCAGGACCTGGCCGCCGCGGTCGGCCTCTCCCCGGCCGCCTGCCACGACCGGTTCAAACGCCTCAGGGAGCGCGGCTACATCACCGGCTTCGCGGCCCTGCTCGACCCGGAGAAGATCGACCGCGCCCTGCTGATCTTCGTCGAGATCCAGCTGGACCGCACCACTGCCGACGTCTTCGAACGCTTCGCCACGACGGTGCGGCGCACGCCGGAGATCCTCGAATGCCACATGGTCGCCGGCGGCTTCGACTACCTGATCAAGGCGCGGGTGTCGGACATGGCGGCGTACCGGTCGTTTCTCGGCGAGACGCTGGTCAACCTGCCGGGGGTGCGCGAGACGCGGACCTATGCGGTGCTGGAGGAGGTGAAGAGTACGGTGGTGATGGGGGTGTGAGGGCATTTTGGGCGGAGCGTGGGAGGGTTCAGAGCCAGTTCCACGCCCGCTTCAGGAACGCCGCGCCGTCCGCCTGCACCGGCTCCCCGTGGGCCATCAGCACCCGCTCCGCCGGCCAGGCGTGGATGCGGGCGAGGCTGGCCCGGGCGGCCTTGCGGTCGGTGAAGGCGACGCGGAACTTGTTGGGGACCTGGGGCTCTTCGCCCGTCATGCGGTCCAGCCGCGCGACGATCCCGCGCCAGCCGCGGTGCCAGCCGGGGTGGAATTGCTGCAGAAGGTCGGTGAACAGGGCCGTGGCGCTGGGCCGGTGGAAGAACACCACCTCGGTCGTGATGGCGTTGCCGGCGACCGCGACCTGGTCGAGGTCGGCCGCCCAGGCCGGGTCCGGCGCGTCGGCGAGGTCTCCGTCGAAGGCGAGGTCCGGGCGTTTGCTCCGCAGCCCCGGCGCGGCCCACAGGGCGGCGTCAGGGCAGGCCGCCGTCCAGCCGGCGAGGTGCAGGTGGTGCAGCGCATTGGGCGCGACGAGGTGGCGGACCGGGCCGAGGGCCGCCACGGCCGCGCGCAGCCCCGGCGTCGCCTCGACGGGCGACCACAGCAGGAGGCCGCCGTCGGCGAGGCGGATCACCGCCATGCGGGTGGGGTAGCGGAAGCCCGCCACGTCCGCGACCGGACCGTCGGCGAGCCAGAGGCCGGGGGCGAAGGCGGTCAGCATCGCCGTTACGCCCCCTCCAGCCGCTTCAACCATGAGACGATGTCGGCGGCGTCCTCGGCGGAGAACTGGAACTGCGGCATGGCCGGGTGGCCGGACATGATGCCCTCGGCCAGGGCCTCCTCGAGGTCCTCGACCGGATAGCGGTCCTTGAGGGTGCGGAAGGGCGGCGCCTCGCTGAAGGCGCTGTCGCCGGTGGTCTCGACGGCGTGGCAGCCGGCGCAGTGGCGCAGCACCAGGGCGTGGCCGCGCTCGGCCGAGGGCTCCGGGGCAGGCGCGGGGGCCGGCGCCGCGGGCGGGTCGGTCCGGGCGAAGGCCCCGCCGGACCCGAGGGCGGCGATGGCCAGGGCGGCGAGGACGGATCCGGTCAGGACGGTGCGCATGGAAACCTCGGGCGGAGCGCCCACCCATGCCCCCTCCGCGGGGCGGTGGGAAGGGCGGCGCCGCGGCGGGACGCCGGAATTGACCGGACCACGTTATCCCTGCTTGACCCAATGTCAGGTTTTTATAACATGACGTCATAGAAACCGCACATGAGGGGAACGCCCGTGCACCATCGTGAACGCATCACCTGGATCTGGCTGTGTTCGCTGGTCGTGATCTTCACGGCCTACTTCACCGTCGTCGTCCTCAAGGAGCCGGCCGATCCGCCGTTCCTGGAGCGGATCCGCGACCTGGCCGCCGCGCTGGGCACGCTGGGCGTCATCGCCCTCGTGACCCAGGCCCTGCCGCTGCTGACCCGCGCCGGGCGCGAGGCGGCGCAGCCCGACGAACGGGACCGGCTGATCAGCCAGCAGGGCGCGGCGCGCGCCTACTGGGTGCTGATCGGCGGCATGATCCTGGTCGGCGGCGTCATGCCGTTCACCGAGCCGACCTGGAAGGTCGTCAACACCGCCATGCTGGCCATCGCCCTGGCCGAGGCGACCGGCGCGGTGTCAGTGCTGCTCAGCTATCGCCGGGGGTTCCGTGCCTGAGCCCCTGCCCGCACGCCGGCTGAGCAACAGCATCCGCACCCTGCGCTTCCTGGCCGGCGAGATGACCCAGGGCGACCTCGGCGCCCGGGTGGGCGTGACGCGCCAGACCATCGCCGCCATCGAGGCCGGGAAGTACTCCCCCACGCTCGAGGTCGCCTTCCGCATCGCGGAGGTGTTCGGCAAGCCGCTGGACGAGGTGTTCGGCTGGGAGGCGGCGTGAGCGCGCGGGAAACACGGCGCGACGCCCTCGCGGCGGCGATCGGCGAGGCCCTGGACCGCTATGACGCCGCCATCAACGAGGCCGACCGGGCGCTGCCGACCGGTCAGGCGCTGGAGATCATCGCCGCGGTGCTGTGGCTGAACGCCTGCCGGTCGGGCAGCACGGCGCAGGTCTATGCGATCGACAGCCTCGGCGAGGCGCTGGGCGGGCCGCTGATGGAGAGCCTGGCCGGCGCCCCCCCTCAAGCCGGTGGACCGGGGGGATGCCGAGGACTGAGGCCGTGCGTGCGTCCTTCGACACGCCCCCGATCAAGTCGGGGGCTGCCCAGGATGACGTGGTCGGAAGGCTACCCTCGACGTCATGGTGAGCAGCGGCCGCAGGCCGCGTGTCGAACCCCGCAACGCGCTTACTTCCCCCAGTCGCGGACGAAGCGGTCGAGCAGGCGCACGCCGTAGCCCGCCGAGCCGGCCGGCTTCCAGTCGGACGCGCCGCTCCAGCCGACGCCGGCCATGTCGATGTGCGCCCAGGGGATGTCGCGACTGATGAACTCGCCGATGAAGTGGGCGCCCGTCCCCGCTCCGGGGCCGTCGCCGCTGTTCTTGATGTCGGCGATCGAGGACTCGGTGTCCTTCTCGTAGCTGGGGTGCAGCGGCAGGCGCCACAGCGGCTCGCCCGTCGCCTCGCCGGCCGCCGTCAGCCGGGCCGCGAGGTCGTCGTGGCGGCTGAACAGCCCCGCGTAGTCATCGCCGAGCGCCGTGCTGACGGCGCCGGTCAGGGTCGCGATGTCGACCACCACGGCGGGCTTCAGCGTCGCTTCGGCCCAGGACAGGGCGTCGGCCAGCACCAGCCGCCCTTCGGCGTCGGTGTTGATGATCTCGATGGTCTTGCCGTTCATGGCGGTGAGGACGTCGCCCGGCCGGATCGCGCCGCCGTCGGGCATGTTCTCTGCCAGGGCGGCGACGGCGACCACATCGACCGGCGCCCCGGACTTCGCCAGCGACATCACCGCTGCGGTCACGGCCGCCGCGCCGGACATGTCCATCTTCATGTTGCCCATGTTGGCCGACGGCTTGATGGAGATGCCGCCGCTGTCGAAGGTGATGCCCTTGCCGGCCAGAACGACCGGGCCGCCGGCCGGGGCGCCCTGGCCCCTGTAGCGGACCACCAGCAGGCGCGGCGGACGGGCGGAGCCGCGGCCGACGCCGGTGATCGCCCCCATGCCGAGCTTCTCCATGGCCGGAACGTCGAGCACCTCGATGGTGACCCCGGGCGCCCCGGCGAAGGCGGCGCGGGCGCGCTCGACGAAGACCTCGGGCCAGACGGCGCTGGCCGGCTCGTTGGAGACGTCGCGCGCCCATTCCATGGCCTCGACCAGCGCCTTGCCGCGACCGGCGTAGAGCGTCTCGGCGGCCGGGGCGGCGGCGCCCGCGAAGGTCACCGGCGCGGGGACGCCGGCCTCGCGGGCGGTGCTGTAGAGGTCAGACCGGTATTCGCCGAGCCCGAAGCCGGCGACGAACTCCGCCAGCCGTGCGGCCGGCAGCTCGCCCGCGACCACGGTGACCGGCCCCTTCTCCTTCGCCGTGGCGCGGCCCGCGATGGCGCCGGCGTACTGGTCGTCGGCCGGCGCGGTCTTGTCGCCCAGCCCGAGCAGCAACACCTGGTCCCAGCCGCTGACGCCGCGCACGACCAGCGTCTTGCGCGCGCCGTACTTGAACCCGGCAGAGGCGGCGACCCGGGCGACCAGGGCGCGGTCGGCCTCGGACAGCAGGGACAGGCGGGCGGCGGCCTCGTCGGCCGAAGCGGCGGGAACGACCAGAACGCCGGCCGCGGCGCCGGGCTGGGCGGCGAACACGACCGGACGGCGCGGGGTCGCGGCGGGGGCGCGGCCGGGG
>CALKHU010000225.1 GCA_937991555.1 uncultured Caulobacter sp. | reverse complement strand
GAGGGGGTGCGCCGCCTCATGAATTCGCTCGACCAGGCGTCGCGTGCCCTGCATGCCGATCATCAGGACCCCGCGCAGCACGATCTCGAGGATAAGGTCTGGGCGAGGGTCACCAGCGCGCAGGCGGATCAGGCGCTCGCGCGCCGCTGGAGGCAGACGCAGATGCTTGCCGCCTCGGTGGCGCTGGTCTCCGGGATCGCTCTAGGAGGTCTGGAAGCCGGCGCCTTCCTGCGAGCGGAGCAGCCGGTGCTGGCAGCCACTAGCGAAAACTCCTCCGCATGCCGCAGGTCATTTGATCGACAGAGACTATGCTCAAGCCGGCAGACCTTGGACGTGAAGGTCCAAGAGCTCCCTCAAATCTAGCCGGATCGCGATAATCTGACAGGGCTGCCATAAGTGTTCGCTAGTGAATTGGTTCGCGCGCACCATAGCCTTGGCGGAACCTCATCGCCGGAGTGATCCTTTCTTGCGGCGCGCGGTGGTCCGCCCGCGGGCCCCACACAGCAGCCGTGCCGCGTCGTCGAGTCCCGCGACTGTCGCTTCCAAGTCGCGGAGCAGCCCATCCTGGATCGAGTACAGCCAGCCATGGATCTCCAGCGGCTGCCCGCGCCGCCAGGCGTCGTGCACGAACGGGTTGCCGGCCAGGCTGGCAACTTGGTCCAGGACATTGCGCTCGCACATGTCATTCACGCGAGCCTCGAAGTCGCTGATGGCGTCGAGCTCTTCGGCATTGCGGCAGTACAGGCCGTGAACCGGCTGCAGCCAGTGGTCGATCAAGCCATGACGCTGTCCGGACAGCGCCGCCCGCACCCCGCCGCAGCCGTAGTGGCCGCAGACGATGACGTGGCGGACCTTCAGGACCTCGAGCGCGAACTGCAATACCGACAGGAAGTTGGCGTCCTGCGGCGGCGCGAGGTTGGCGACGTTGCGGTGGACGAAAAGCTCGCCCGGATCGAGGCCGACGATCTCGTTGGCCGGCACGCGGCTGTCGCTGCAGCCTATCCACAGGTACTCGGGGTTCTGCTGCGAGGCCAGGCGGCGGAAATACTCCGGATCGACCCGCGCTCGCGCCGCGGCCCACCTGACGTTGTTGTCGAACAGGGTCTCGATCATGCCGGCGCGGCCTGCAGGACGATGCCCCGGCGCGCGGCGAGTCGCCGGCTCAGTCCGGTCAGATCCGCCTCCGAAAGCCGAAGCCGCGCGATCGGCAGGACGATGGCGTTCTCCAGCGCCAGATGCCGCAGCTCCTGCGCCGCGAAATCGCGCATGGCCTTGCAGACCGCCGGGTCGGCGGACGGAGCGCGCCGGGCTTCGAGGCAGGCCTGGAGGTGCGCCTTTACCGACTGGGCGTGCGCCATGTCCGCCCGGTGCTCGGTGCTCAGGCGACCGAGAGCCGGTTCGATCTCGTCCTCGGGAAGGGCCCGGCGGCGGAGGAGCGGGAACAGGTCCTCCTCCTCGTCGATGATATGCAGCGCCAGGTCATTGCGGATGAACTCGACGACCAGCGTCAGCGATGGCCCGTCGAACCGTGGTTCCGACGCCAGCGCCGTGATCAGCGTGCAGAACTGGCGATGCCGGTAGTGTTCGGCGAAGAACCAGTCGAGCGGCTGGGTCAGCAGGTCGGTCGGGACCGGGTCGATTTCCTGGGCGCTCATGGCCGCCTCCGGGGAGCTAGTACTTGAACTCCAGCGTGAACCAGACCTTGGTCCGGTCGGCGAAGCCGGGCCGGTCGCCGTCGAACCACGCGGCCTTGACCTCGGCCGAAAGGGCCTTGGTGATCGGCGCCGAGGCGACGAGATCGAATTCCCGGCCATACCGGTCCGAGCCGTCGGCCTCGGCGAAGTCGTGCGCGGCTACGGCGATCTTCACGGGCTTGCCCGCCGACCCGACCTTGAAGGTCGTCCCGACCCTCAGGTTCAGGTCGCGTACGCCCGCCGCCGGCGTGTTCAGGAACACGTCCGCCCAGCCCTGGAACGCGTGCAGGGTCGCGAGCGGCGTCGTGAATCCCCGCACGCCGTCGCCGTCCAGCCGTTCGAGCCCGATGCTGACCCAGCGGCTGTCGGTCTTCAGCCCGGCCGAGAGGGCAAGGTAGTCGAGATCGAAGTCGAACGGGTTGTCGCCGTACTCGGTCTGCCGCGCATACTCGGCCTCGTAGGTCGCCGACAGCCCCGGATGCAGAACCTTGGCCCCGGTCAGCCGCGCGCCGACGGTCGCGTTGGACTGCGCGGGCGCGTTGTCGAAATCCATCAGGTAGCCGTAGCCGCTGAGGGGGCCGAGCGGCGTCTTGAAGTCCGCCTGGAACAGGAAGGTGTCGCCATCCCATTCCCCCTGCGGGCTGTCGTCGCCGAAGATGCGGTGAACGCGTCCGACCCAGGCGCCGGTCAGCGTCACGCCGGCGGCGGGGCGGATCACGGCCTTCACGGCGTCGAAGGTCTGCTCGTTCTGGCGGAAGCCGACGTTGCCGACGAAGCGGGCGTTGCCGAGGATCATCCGCTGGCGGCCGGCGACGATGTCGACCTTGCCGTTGGTCCAGGAGAGCTGCGCGCGGTTCAGCTCGACCCCGTCGGGATCGGCCACCACCGGATTGGCGCCCTTGCCGTTGGTTGTCGAGTTGTAGTCCTCGACCAGCGGCGTGACGGCCTCGCCCTCGACGAGGAGGCGAAGGCCGTTCCACGCAGGGGTCTCGTAGCCGAGGCGCGTGCGCAGGGTGATGGCCTGGGCGTCCTCGGCGAAGCCGTCCTGGCTGACGCTCTCGGCGCGCAGCCGGGCATCGACGATCAGGTCGCCGCCGGCGGACTCGGCCGCGAGGGCGACAGCGGGCGCGGCGAGCGCGAGGAGGAGGGCGCCGATACCGACGCCGCGGAGCAGGGAGGTGTTCATGCGGAGGCCCGCTTGATGAGGGTGAAGGTCTGTCGCACCGGCTCGAGTTTCGAGCGCAGTACGAAGGCGAGGCAGGCGAGCGCCGGATCGGTGGCGTCGCGGGTGGCGGAGATCAGGTTGGTCCAGCGCTCGTCGTTGGCCTCGCCGACGAACTCGGCGAAGGCGGCTCGAACGAACCCGGGGACCGGTTCCTCGCCGGCCGCGCGCTGGACGCGGTCGGCGAGCGCGGGATCGACGGCGGCCAGCCAGGGCTGCAGCCGGTGGGCCGCGGCGTCGGCGTCCATGATGGCGCCGAGGGTGGCCGACCCCTGGGTCATGGCTCCGTCGTCGGACAGGCTGAGGGCGACGCCCTTGCGCCGCGCCTCGGCCGCCAGGTCGGCGGCGTAGCGGGCGGCGGCGGCGGTCCAGGCGCGGCTCTCCAGGTGAAGCCGGATCTGCTCGACCACCGCCTCGAACGGCAGGCGGCGGGCTTCGACGCGACGGTCCAGCCTGACGATGTGCCAGCCGAACCGCGACCGGACCGGCTCGGCCGCGATCTCGCCCGGCGAAAGTCCGGTGAGGACCTCCTCGATCTCGCGGGCCAGGTCACCGGGGCGCAGCTGGCCCAGCGATCCGCCGACGGCGCCGGAGGGACAGGCCGAATAGTCGGAGGCGGCCTCGGCGAAGGTGCAGGCGCCGCTGACGACCATCTGTTCGACCACCGCGGCCTGTGCCCGGGCGCCCTCGTCGTCGCCCTCGATCAGGATGTGCGAGGCCTCCGTCAGGGTCGGCGAGCGGAAGCGGTCCGGATGCGAGTCGTAGACGCGACGGCACTCGGCGTCGCCGGCCGGCTCGAAGTGGATCTCCTGCTCGAGCAGGCCGCGGATCATCGCCTCCTCGACCGTTTCCTCCCGGTTGGCGCCGTCGAACTCCGGCGTCGCCTGCACGCCGAGCTCGCGGGCGCGCTGCAGCAGCAGGGCGCGGATGGCGAGGGCGTGG
>CALKHU010000224.1 GCA_937991555.1 uncultured Caulobacter sp. | reverse complement strand
CGCCGCGGGCCTTGAGGTCGATCACATAGCGGTAGTTCTTCACCCCGTCGCCGGGCGGAAGCAGGAAGCGGCGGTGGATCTCCGCCTCGCGGGCCAGCTCCAGGTTCAGGCGGGCCGAGCCGGCGCCCCGCTCGACATGCCAGCGACGGACCAGCCCCTGCCCGCCGCCGCGCAGGTCGGCCGGGGCGTCGATGCGCGGCAGGGAGACGACGATCAGGCCGTCCGCGCCGTCCGACACCAGCTTGCCGGTGACCGAGCGGTCGAGGTCGACCACGACGCGGGTCTCGATCTGGTCGCCGCCGAGGCGGACCTTGAGCAGGCCCGGCGCGGTCGTGCCCTGGGCGACGCCGGCGACGGCGACGGCGGACAGAGTCAGGGCGATGAGAGCGACGAAGCCTCTCCAACCCGCCATGAACCCGCCGGCCCGCAACGCCCGCATTCTACGCCCCACTGACCGCTTCGCGATTTGGCGGCCATCATCCCCCCGGCGGCGTATCGAATTGGTTAAGCCATCGGAAAGACTGTCGCGCGCTTTCCTTTTCCCGCCGGATGAGGCTAATGTCGGCTCGCGCGCCGACCCCGCGATGACGGGGATTCTCCGCGCACGAAGTTTACAGGCCGCGCGTCCGGCTCCCGCCTCCGGCGAAGACGCACCATCCGATCCCGCGCCGTTCAAGGCGCGACAGGGAAAACTCAATGGGCAGCGCATACGCCCCGGCCTGGCATACGCCCCTTCGCACCGCGGTTCGCGGCGCGTCGGACGGCCGCGCGGAGCGCGCCTCCAACACAGACCGGCGACCGGGCCAAGGCCCCGCAGCGCGCCGGGGAGACACATTCAATGACCAAGAAAATGCTTATCGACGCGGCCCACCCGGAAGAAACCCGGGTCGTGGTCGTCGACGGGACCCGGGTTGAAGAATTCGACTTCGAAAGCCAGTCCAAGAAACAGCTTCGCGGAAACATCTATCTCGCCAAGGTGACGCGGGTGGAGCCCAGCCTCCAGGCCGCGTTCGTGGAGTATGGCGGCAACCGCCACGGCTTCCTCGCCTTCAACGAAATCCACCCCGACTACTACCAGATCCCGCTCGCCGACCGGGAAGCGCTGCTGCGCGCCCAGGCCGAGGAGGACGACGAACCCGTGGCCAACGGCCGTCGGGCCAAGGCTTCGGCGCCGGCCGAGGGCGATGAGGACGAGGACGAGATCGTCGCCTCGGACGACGAGGACGACGTCGTCGAGGAGGAGCTGGCGCGCCGTCGCCGCCGGCTCATGAAGAGCTACAAGATCCAGGAAGTGATCCGCCGGCGGCAGATCATGCTGGTGCAGGTCGTCAAGGAGGAGCGCGGCAACAAGGGCGCCGCCCTGACCACCTACCTGTCGCTGGCCGGCCGCTACGGCGTGCTGATGCCCAACACCGCGCGGGGCGGCGGCATCAGCCGCAAGATCACCACCGCCACCGACCGCAAGAAGCTGAAGAGCATCGTCCAGAGCCTGGACGTGCCGCAGGGCATGGGCCTGATCGTCCGGACCGCGGGCGCCAAGCGGACCAAGACCGAGATCAAGCGCGACTACGACTACCTGCTGCGCCTGTGGGAGAACATCCGCGAGACCACCCTGCACTCGATCGCGCCGGCGCTGATCTACGAGGAAGAAGACCTCGTGAAGCGCGCCATCCGCGACATGTACGACAAGGACATCGACGGCGTCTGGGTCGAGGGCGAGGCGGGCTACAAGGAAGCGCGCGAGTTCATGCGCATGCTGATGCCGGCCCAGGCCAAGAAGGTTCAGCCCTATCGCGAGGCGACGCCGCTGTTCGTCGCCCACAAGGTCGAGGGGCACCTGTCGCAGATCTACAGCCCGGTGGTGCCGCTGAAGTCCGGCGGCTACCTGGTCATCAACCAGACCGAGGCCCTGGTCGCCATCGACGTCAACTCCGGCCGTTCGACGCGTGAGCGCAACATCGAGGCGACCGCGCTGAAGACCAACATGGAGGCGGCCGAGGAGGCCGCCCGCCAGCTGCGCCTGCGCGACCTGGCCGGCCTGATCGTCATCGACTTCATCGACATGGAGGAGTCGAAGAACAACCGGGCCGTCGAGAAGAAGCTGAAGGACAGCCTCAAGGACGACCGCGCCCGGATCCAGATGGGCAAGATCTCCAGCTTCGGCCTGATGGAGATCAGCCGCCAGCGCCGCCGTTCGGGCGTGCTGGAGGGCACCACCCACGTCTGCGAGCACTGCCAGGGCATGGGCCGCGTCCGCTCGACCGAGTCGGCCGCGCTGGCCGCCCTGCGCGCCGTGGAGATGGAGGCCCTGCAGGGCGGCGGCGAGGTGACCCTGAAGGTTCCGCCCGCCGTCGGCCTGTACATCCTCAACGAGAAGCGGGCCTACCTGACCCGGGTGCACCAGACGCACCGCCTGTTCGTCACCGTGCTGATCGACGAGACCCTGGGCCAGGCGGACCACGAGATCGAGCGGACCGTCAGCGGCGAGCACTCGCTGCACGCGCCCGAAGCCTACGCCCCGCCGCCGACGCCGCTCTACGAGCCGGAGGACGACGATCTCGTCGACGAGGTCGAGGACGAGGAAGAGGAAGACGCCGAGGAGGACTCGGCCGAGGCGTCCGACGACGAGGACGAGGGCGAGACCGCCGAGGGTCGCGACGACGGCGATCGCCGCGGACGCGGCCGCCGTCGCCGTCGCCGCGGCGGCCGCCGCGACGAGGCC
>CALKHU010000223.1 GCA_937991555.1 uncultured Caulobacter sp. | reverse complement strand
CGCCTCGCCGTCGGCGACTGGTCGACGCCGGCGCCCGGCGAGGCCGGTCCGGGCGAGGTGCAGGTCTACTTCCGGCAGGATCAGGCGCGGCTCAACGGCCCCGACGGCGAGGGCGTCAGCGCCACGGTCGCCGGTGTGGTGCAGCGGGGCGCGACGGTCCGTGTCGACCTCCAGGCGCTGGGCCTACCGGTTGAACTCATGCTGCCCCCGGGCGAGGTCCCGGACTACGCCGCGCCGGGCCGGCCGGTGCGGATCGCGCCCCGCGCGGTCCGGATCTTTCCGGCCGGACGCGCCGGTTAATCTCCGGACTTCTTCCGCACGAACATGCGCGCGTCGGCCTCGGCGAGCACCTCCTCGGGATCCCGGCCGGGCTCGATGGCCTGCACGCCGTAGCTGATGCGCAGCGGGGCGGACCAGTCGCCGAGGTCGACGGGGACCGACTGGATAACCTGCCGCAGGCGCTCGGCCTGGGTGTAGGCGGTGTCGAGATCGGTCTGCACCAGGATGACGGCGAACTCGTCGCCGCCGAGCCGGCCGACGACGTCGGTCTCGCGGGTGTTGGCCAGCAGGCGGTCGGCGACGGCCTTCAGCGCGGTGTCGCCGGCGGCGTGGCCGAAACGGTCATTGACCGCCTTGAAGCCGTCGAGGTCGAAGTAGACCAGGCTGGCGGGGCTGCCGTAGCGGGCGACGAAGGCGCCGACGCGATGCAGCTCGCGCACGAAGGCGCGGCGGTTCAGCAGCGGGGTCAGCACGTCGCGGTCCGCCAGGGCCTCGACTTCTGCCAGCCGGGCCTTCAGCCGGGCGACCTCGCCGCGCAGGTCGTCGATCTCGGTGAGCAGGGTCTTCACCGCGCCTTGGACCGCCGGGGTGAGATCAGTCTCGGTCAGGCCCAGGAAGGCGGTCTTGTCCGCCGGCGCGGCCTTGTCCGCGGTCGCGGCCGCGCCCGCCCGGGCCAGGGCGCGCTTGCGCATGGCCGAGAACGCTTCCGCACGAGCGCCGCCGATCTTCATCAGAGAATCATAGCCTAGTTGCCCGACCACCGGAATCTGACGCATCGGTTGCGGCGCCACAAGCGGCGCCTATACTCCGCGCCTTTCCGGACCGGGGCCTTTCACCCGCGCCGACAAGGGATGACCGGACACATGAGCGCAAGCCCGCCCGTCGCCATCATCATGGGCAGCCGCTCGGACTGGCCGACCATGAAGCATGCGGCCGACAATCTCGACGCGCTCGGCGTGCCCTGGGAGGCGAAGGTCGTCTCGGCGCACCGCACGCCCGACCGGATGGTGGCCTTCGCCAAGGGCGCCAAGGCGGCGGGGGTCAAGGTGATCATCGCCGGCGCCGGCGGCGCCGCGCACCTGCCCGGCATGACCGCCTCGATGACCGACCTGCCGGTGCTCGGCGTGCCGGTCGAGAGCAAGCTCCAGAACGGTCTCGATTCGCTGCTCTCGATCGTCCAGATGCCCGGCGGCATTCCGGTCGGCACCCTCGCCGTGGGCGTCGCCGGGGCCAAGAACGCCGGCCTGATGGCGGCGCGGATCCTGGCCCTCAGCGATCCGGCCCTCGCCGAACGCGTCGCCGCCCACAGCGCGGCGCAGACCGCCTCGGTGGCAGAGACCGTCGAGGACTGATGGCCGTCGACTTCCCCCTCCCGCCCGGATCGACGATCGGCATCCTGGGCGGCGGCCAGCTGGGCAGGATGCTGGCGCTCGCCGCCGCCCGACTCGGCCTCGACGTGGTCATCCTCACCCCGGACGAAGGCTCGCCCGCGTCGCGGGTGGCCAGGCGCACCATCGTCGCCGCCTATGACGACGCGGCGGCCCTGCAGGCGCTGGCCGAGGCCAGTCACGTGGTGACCTACGAGTTCGAGAACGTGCCCGCACGCGCGGTCGAGATCCTTTGCGGTCTCGGCGCCGAGGTCGCGCCCGGGGCTGACGCCCTGCGCGTCGCCCAGGACCGGATCGAGGAGAAGACCTTCCTGAACGCCGCGGGCGCGCCGACGGTGGCTTTCGCCGCCATCGACTCGGTGGCCGACATCGCCGCCGCCCTGCCCCGGATCGGCCTGCCCGCCCTGCTGAAGACCCGCCGCGAGGGCTACGACGGCAAGGGCCAGGTCTGGATCCGCGACGCCGGCGAGGCGGCGACCGCCTTTACCGCGGTCGGTGGTGCGCCGTCGGTGCTGGAAGCCCGGGCGGCCTTCTCGCGCGAACTGTCGATCATCGCGGCGCGCGGCCGGGGCGGCGAGATCGCCGCCTATCCGCTGTCTCAGAACCACCACGAGGGCGGCGTCCTGCGCACCACCTGGGCGCCGGCCGATGTGACGCCGGTCGTCAGGGACAAGGCCTCGGCCATCGCCGCCGCCGTCCTGGAGCGGCTGGACTACGTCGGGGTGATGGGCATCGAGCTGTTCGACCTCGGCGAGGGCGAGCTGCTGGTCAACGAGATCGCCCCGCGCGTGCACAACACCGGCCACTGGACGCAGGACGGCTGCGAGGTCGACCAGTTCGAGCTCCATGTCCGCGCGGTCGCCGGCTGGCCCCTGGGCGGCACGACGCCGATGGTCAGCGTCGAGATGACCAACCTGCTGGGCGACGAGGTGAACGACTGGCTGTCGATCGCGGCCGAGCCGAACGCCCGCCTGCACCTCTACGGCAAGGGCGACCCGCGGCCGGGGCGCAAGATGGGCCATGTGAACCGGGTCGGGGTGCTGCCCCCTTCGGGGCGCGAGACCTGAGGGCCGGCCCTAGCCGAACCGGAGCCTCGCCAGCGCGCCGACGACGTCCTTGGCGAAATCGGACGGCTTGACGCCGGCCTTCCACTTCTCGAAGTCCATGACGTTCTGGATGCGGGCGTCCAGCGTCTCGAGGGCCGCGCCGCGCCCGGCCGTCAGGTCCTGGACCAGGGTCCCGATCAGGATGCCCGAAAGAATCGCCCGCTTGCTGTAGTGGTTCTCGTCGGTGGCCGTATCGCCCGCCCAGCGCCACAGCTGGTCGGCGCTTTCCCACACCAGACGCAGGGCCAGCGGCACATTGGTCGGCAGGGCCAGGAAGCCGATCCAGCGGCGCAGGGCGGCCTGGTCGGCCTGGGCGGCGTCGAGGCGGGCGACCACCGCGGTGCGGATGCGCTCGCGGATCTTCAGGCCGGCCGGATCGGGAAGCGCCGCCAGCGCCCGGGCGTCGTGGCGGCGGGAGAGCAGCGCGGCGAGGTCCTTCGCGCCGTTCGGAAACAGCAGCTCCGCCTCCGGCGCCGACAGCCCGGCGGCGGCCGCCGCCCGGATCAGGGTCTCCCGGCCCCAGCCGAGCCGCGGCGCGAGTCGCAGCGCCTCGTCGAGCACCTGTTGTTCAGTCGTGGCGGCCCAGTCGTCGGGAGCGGTCATGCGGCCATTCTATACAAGGGGTTCGACGCCCGACAGATAGACTCTCCCGATAGACAACGGCCTTTGCCTCTGCTATCTCGCGCGCCTCGCCACGGGAGCCGTCTCCCGGGGCCCATCCATATTTGATTTCGTCCGCCACGCCGCACGGCTAGCGGCGGGCTGCCGAAGGAGAGAGTCCCCTGGTTCAGATTTTCGTCCGCGACAACAACGTCGACCAGGCGCTGAAGGCCCTGAAGAAGAAGATGCAGCGCGAAGGCTCGTTCCGCGAAATGAAGCGGCACGTCGCCTACGAGAAGCCCTCGGAAAAGCGCGCTCGCCAGAAGGCCGAAGCCGTGCGTCGCGCCCGCAAGCTGGCCCGCAAGCGCGCCCAGCGCGAAGGCCTGATCGCCGCGCCGAAGAAGCCCTCGCGTTAAGCGGCGCTTCCGACTGAATACGAAAGGGCCGTCCGGGCGACCGGGCGGCCCTTTTGCTTGTGCGTTCTTCGACACGCTCGCTGCGCTCGCTGCTCAGGGTGACGTCGTCAGACGGCCGGCCA
>CALKHU010000222.1 GCA_937991555.1 uncultured Caulobacter sp. | reverse complement strand
ACGGCTGGTCCTTGCGGGGCCGGATCTCCTCCGGGATCGACTGCCACCACTCCTCGGTGTTGGCGAAGGTCGGATCGACGTCGAAGATCACCCCCCGGAACGGGAAGTGCCGGTGCTTGACCACCTGGCCGATCGCGAATTTGGCGTTCCTGGTGTTCATGACGATACGGACTGTACGCCCACGGCCCTGACTGGAAGGTGAACGTAAGTCCTCAGCCGGCGGAGGCAAGTCAATGCCTTCCTCCGCGCGAAAGGCGCCGCTACAGTCGCCCCTGAAACGAGGCGCCCGCACGCGGCGCCTGCGCAGACAGGGTTGAGCCATGTCGGAGGCGCGGAATGCGCGAAACGGCCCCCACGAGGGTCGTCGGAACACGTCGGCCGGACACCCGCCGACCTATGCGGCCCTCGACCTGGGGACCAACAACTGCCGCCTGCTCATCGCCACGCCGACTCCCGGGGGATTCCGGGTGGTCGAGGCCTATTCGCGGATCGTGCGGCTGGGCGAGGGCCTGTCCCAGTCGGGCCGGATGAGCGAGGCGGCGATGGAGCGGGCGATGTCGGCGCTGACCGTCTGCGCCGAGAAGATCCGCCGCCGCAAGTGTGTGCGCATCAAGGCCATCGCCACCCAGGCCTGCCGCCAGGCCGCCAACGGTCCCGACTTCATCGCCCGCGTCGCAGAGCAGACCGGCCTGCGCCTGCAGATCATCACGCCGAAGGAAGAGGCGCAGCTGTCGGTGGCCGGCTGCCTGAACCTGCTGGACCGCGACGCGGAGGCCGCCCTGGTGGTGGACGTGGGCGGCGGCTCGACGGAGCTGTCCTGGGTGGATCTGAAGGGGGAGGGGCTCGATTCCCGTCCGCGCCAGTTCGCGCCGTGGAAGCTGCCGATCCGCGCCTGGCTGTCCGTGCCGATCGGCGTCGTGACGCTGGCGGAGAAGTTCCCGGAGGTCGAAGGCTCGGTCGAGCAATGGTTCCGCGGCATGGTCGACACGGTGAAGGAGCGGATCGCCGCCTTTCCGCACGCCGAGCCGCTGCGCCAGACCTTCGACGGCGGCCGCGCGCATCTGGTCGGCACCTCCGGCGCGATCACCAGCCTGGCCGGCCTCCACCTCGACCTGCCGCGCTACGACCGCAACCGCGTCGATGGTCTGTGGATGACGCGCGACGACTGCGAGGCCACCACCGGCCGGTTGCTCGCCTGGTCGCCGCAGGAGCGGGCGGCCCAGCCCTGTATCGGCCCTGACCGCGCCGATCTGGTCCTCGCCGGAGCGGCGATCCTGCAGGCGGTGCAGGAGCTCTGGCCCTGTCCCCGCGTGCGCGTCGCCGACCGCGGCCTGCGCGAGGGTCTCCTGCTCAGCCTGATGAGTGACCAGCAGCCCCGCCGGCGCAAGCGGCGTCGCGGCGGCGGCGGGGCGCGTCCTGTGGGAGCGGCGGCATGAGCGAAGATCCTCCCCGCCGCCGGATGGTCAAGCCGCCGACCGGCGGCAAGGACTCCGGCCGCGCCAAGCCGGCGCGCCTGAAGACGGCCAAGGGCCGCACCTCGTCCCAGCAGGCCTGGCTCGAGCGCCAGATCAACGATCCGTTCGCGGCCGAGGCGCGGGCGCTGGGCTACCGCAGCCGCGCGGCCTTCAAGCTCAGCGAGATCGACGAGCGCTTCAAACTGATCCGCAAGGGCGCCCTGGTCGTCGACCTCGGCTGCGCGCCCGGCGGCTGGGTGCAGATCGCCCAGCAGCGCGGCGCCGGCAAGATCGTCGGCATCGACCTGCTGCCGGTCGAGCCGCTGCCGCCGGCCGAGCTGATCCAGATGGACTTCACGGACCCGGCGGCGCCGGAAAAGCTGATCGAGCTGCTCGGCGGCCGTCCGGACGTGGTGCTGTCGGACATGGCCCCCAACACCGTCGGTCACCGCGAGACAGACCACCTGCGCATCGTCGCCCTGATCGAGATGGCCGCCGAGTTCGCCATCGAGGTGCTCAAGCCGGGCGGCAGCTTCGTCGCCAAGGCCTTCCAGGGCGGCGAGACCGGCGACGTCATCGCCCGCCTCAAGCAGCACTTCGCCAAGGTCCAGAACGTCAAGCCCAAGGCCAGCCGTCAGGACAGTTCGGAGGTGTTCCTCGTGGCGACGGGGTTCAAGGGGTAAGGCGCGATGCAGTGCTGCATCTGCAACTGAAGACTTGATCAACCGGACGATCCGCTCTCGGCGGACTGCGGCGGCGACTGCTGGGCCTGCATCAGCCAGATCGAGGCGGACATGACGGGAGTCGATCTCAAGGCCTACCGTCGAGACCCGGACGGCGTCTATGAGCTGTACTTCGCGAGGGAGGCGCTGCGCGGATCCAGCGCGAAAGAGCGCGCAGGCTTGCCCAACTGGGCGGCAGCCAACCAGATCTTGAGGTCCCGCCACGCCGACGGTCTGAAGAGCCTCCGTCCGGCTGACTGAGCGCCTGTGCGCCTCGCCGCCTAACCCCGCGCCGCCCGGTACATCGGCGTCAGCCCTGGGTGATCTCCCGGCCTGATCTCGCCAATCACCTCGAAGCCGTGGCGTTCGTAGAGCGGGATGTTCCGCGGGCTGGAGCTCTCCAGGTAGGCCGGCAGGCCTTCCGCGTCGCAGCGCCGCAGCGCGGCTTTGAGCAGGGCCGAGCCGTAGCCCTGGCCCTGCCGGGACGGGTCGACGCCGATCATCGGCAGGTACCAGTGCGGCTCCTTCGGATGGAACCGGTCGATCAGTTCGCCCACCTCGGCGAGGACCTCCAGTCGCTCCATCGGCGCGAACTCGCCGACTACCGCGGCGATCGCGTCGCCGTCGGGCGTCAGGCCGGGCGGAAGCCACAGGGCGGCGGCGGCATGGTCGTCGGCGACGAAGGCCGCGCCGGCCTCCAGCGCCGCGCCGCTCATCGCCGCCGCCAGTCGTGGAAAGGCGGCCAGATAGGCGCGGGCGGTCGGAAACATGTAGCGCACGGCCGCGTCGGTGCTGAACGCCAGCGTCAGGACGGCGATGGCCGGGGCCTGCTCGACGGGACCGCTCGCCGGCGGCGCGATGTGAATGTCCGGAACGTGCATGGCGGTCCTCCCCCGGACGGAGCCTAGAGGACGGCGGGGCCGCCGCCTATCCGCCCAGCGCGCGTGCCGGCCCCGCGCGGGGTCGCTCTCTTGCCGCCGCGGCTGGGCGAAAGGGCGAGATTTCCCATGCCCGCGCATTGACTCGGGCAGCCTTTGCCCCGATACCGCGCCCGCAAAACGGAGAGTCTCATGGAGATTCGCGAAGGGCTCACCTTCGACGATGTTTTGCTCGAACCCGGCCCGTCGGAAGTCATGCCGACGCAGGTTTCCACCGAAACCCGGTTCACGCGCGAAATCAGTCTGAACATCCCGCTTGTGTCCGCCGCCATGGACACGGTGACCGAAAGCCGGCTGGCCATCGCCATGGCGCAGGCCGGCGGCCTCGGGATCCTGCACCGGAATCTGACGGTCGATGAGCAGGCCGACCAGGTCCGCGAGGTGAAGCGGTACGAAAGCGGCATGGTCATCAATCCGGTGACCATCCATCCCGACACCACCCTGGCCGAGGTCCGCGAGATCAAGGCGCGGCGGAAAATTTCGGGATTTCCGGTGGTTGAGCCGGGAAGCGGAAAGCTGGTCGGCATCCTTACCAACCGCGACATGCGCTTCGAGACCGACGAGCGGCTGAAGGCCTCGGCGGTGATGACGAAGGACAACCTGATCACCGTTCGCGAAGGCATCGACCCGGGCGAGGCGGTCGGCCTGCTGCGCCGCCACAAGATCGAACGCCTGATCG
This sequence comes from uncultured Caulobacter sp., assembly GCA_937991555.1. Lineage (GTDB taxonomy): Bacteria > Pseudomonadota > Alphaproteobacteria > Caulobacterales > Caulobacteraceae > Caulobacter. The sequence continues at coordinate 886 of CALKHU010000222.1, read as the reverse complement.
TGGTCGACGACCTCGGCCGCGCCGTCGGCCTGATCACCGTCAAGGACATCGACAAGGCCCAGGAACATCCCCACGCCGCCAAGGACGAGAAGGGCCGGCTGCGCGTCGGCGCCGCCTCGACCGTCGGCGACGCGGGCTTCGAGCGCTCGATCGCGCTGGTCGAGGCGGGGGTGGACGTCGTCGTCATCGACACCGCCCACGGCCACTCGAGACAGGTCGCCGACGCGGTCGCCCGGCTGAAGCGCGAGACCAACCGCGTGCAGATCGTCGCCGGCAACATCGCCACCTACGACGCCGCCCGCGCCCTGATCGATGCGGGCGCCGACGCGGTCAAGGTGGGCATCGGCCCGGGCTCGATCTGCACGACGCGGATCGTCGCCGGCGTCGGCGTGCCGCAGCTGACGGCCATCGCCGAGGCGGTCCGCGCGGCCCGCGACAGCGGCGTGCCGGTGATCGCCGACGGCGGCATCAAGTACTCGGGCGACCTCGCCAAGGCCATCGCGGCCGGGGCGGGCGTGGCCATGATGGGCTCGATGTTCGCCGGCACCGAGGAGAGCCCGGGCGAGGTCTTCCTCTACCAGGGCCGGTCCTACAAGTCGTACCGCGGCATGGGTTCGCTCGGCGCCATGGCGCGCGGCTCGGCCGACCGCTACTTCCAGAAAGACATCACCGACACCTTCAAGCTCGTGCCGGAAGGCATCGAGGGCCAGACGCCCTACAAGGGGCCGATCGCGCCGGTCATCCACCAGCTCGTCGGCGGCCTGCGGGCGGCGATGGGCTATGTCGGCGCCCCCGACATCGCCGAGTTCCAGAAGCGGGCGAAGTTCATCCGCATCACCGGCGCCGGCCTGCGCGAGAGCCACGTCCACGACGTGATGATCACGCG
>CALKHU010000221.1 GCA_937991555.1 uncultured Caulobacter sp. | reverse complement strand
GGACGAGACCCACGGACCGACGGATCATGACGAGGCTCCTGACATCGGGCGGACGGTGACGACGTTGAACATCCCCGCGTGCATGTGCATCAGCATGTGGCAGTGGAAGGCCCAGTCGCCGGGATTGTCCGCGGTCAGGTCGAAGGTCACCTTGCCGCCGGGCGCGACGTTGACCGTGTGCTTGAGCGGCTGATGGCCCGCGGGACCACCCGTCACCAGTTCGAAGAAATGGCCGTGCAGGTGGATGGGGTGGGCCATCATGGTGTCGTTGACCAGGGTCACCCGCACCCGCTCGTTGCGCTCGAAGCGGATCGGCTCGACCAGTTCGCTGAACTTGCGGCCGTCGAAGCCCCACATGAACCGCTCCATGTTGCCGGTCAGATGGATTTCCATGGTTCGCGACGGGGGCCGCCGGTCCTTGTTGGGCTGCAGCGAGACGAGGTCGGTATAGACGAGCACCCGGTGCGGGACGGTCTCCAGCCCCGTCGGCCGCTCGCCGAGGCGGTTGGCCGGAGCCATGGAGACCATGTCCACGCCGACGCCCACCGCCATGTCCGGCGGGGCGTTGTCGGGGTCGCGCATGTTCATGCCGGCCATGGACATGGCCCCATCGCCGGAAGCCGCGCCTTGGCTGGAGCCCCCAGCATCCATACCGCCCGTGGCCCCGTGATCCATGCCCGACATGCCGCCATGGTCCATCCCCCCCATTCCCATGTCGCGCATGGTCAGGTTCGGGACCTCGCGCAGCGGCGGCACCTCGCCGGTCATGCCCAGGCGCGGCGCGAGGGTCGCCCGCCCCATCCCCGATCGATCGATGGCCTCGGAGACGATGGTGTAGGCCCGATCCTCGGTCGGCTGCACGATGACGTCATAGGTTTCGGCGACGGAGATCTGGAACTCGTCGGTCTCGACGGGCCGCACGTTCTCGCCGTCGGCCTGCACCACCGTCATCGCCAGACCGGGGATACGGACGTTGAAGATCGACATGGCCGAGGCGTTGATGATGCGCAGCCGGACCCGCTCGCCGGGGCGGAACAGGCCGGTCCAGTTCTCCGCCGGGCCGTGACCGTTGATCAGATAAGTGTAGGTCGAGCCGTTGACGTCGAGGATGTCGCGTGGGTCCATCCGCATGGAGCCCCACATGCGCCGCTCCTCCAGGCTCATGCGGTCGCTCCCGTCCAGCAGCCCCGCCAGGGTGGTGCGCTGGCGGTTGAAGTAGCCCGGGCTCTTCTTCAGCTTCTCGAGGATCTCATGCGGATGCATGAAGCTCCAGTCCGAGAGGACCAGCACATGCTCGCGGTCGTAGGCGACCGGATCGGCGCCGGCCGGATCGATGACGATCGGGCCGTAGTGGCCGAGCGCCTCCTGGAGCCCCGAATGGCTGTGGTACCAGAAGGTGCCCGACTGGATGATCGGGAACTCGTAGACGAAGGTCTCGCGCGGGCGAATGCCCGGGAAGCTGATGCCGGGCACCCCGTCCATCTGGAAGGGCAGCAGGATCCCGTGCCAGTGGATCGAGGTGTCCTCGTCGAGGGTGTTGGTGACCGACAGCCGTACGGTCTGGCCCTCCCGCAGACGCAGCACCGGCGCCGGCAGCGTGCCGTTGATGGTGACCGCCTGCCCGGTCCGACCGTTGACCGTGAACGGCGTCCGGCCGATCGTCAGGCCGATGTCCGGGCCGGTTAGCGTCGGCAGGTCCGCTCTCAGGCCTGCCGAGTCGGTCTGAGCCCAGGCCGGCAGCAAGGCCTGCAGCGCCCACAGGCCGCCGCCTGCGGCGGCTCCGCCCAGCAGGGCGCGACGATCGAACTTCATACCTGGCTCCAGACTGGCGGCGTCCCGCGGCGAACCCCGGCCTTCTTCCGGTCTACGCGCGCGCGGCGCGGCGCCCTCGGGCAAGTTGACGCAACGCGCGATCAAAGCGTCGTGCGGCCGACCGTTCCCGGCCCGCTCAGATCGCCCCGGCCGCGGGCCCCAGCGCTTCGGCCAGCTTGCGTCGCGCCCTGGCGACGCGGGTCTCCACCGCCTTGACCGAGACGCCCAGGATGGCGGCGGCCTCGGCCTGGCTGCGCTCCTCCAGCGCGGTCAGCAGGAGCGGCGCCTTGAGCCGGGCCGGCAGGTCGGCGATGGCCGCCTCGAGCCGGCCGAGCGTCTGGCCCAGTTCGTACTGTTCCGCCGCGCCCCGGGCCTCATCGGCGACGGCCAAGGCTTCGCGGTCGTCCAGGTCGGCGGCGCCCAGCAACCAATGTCTGACCCGCCGTCGGCGGCTCCAGTCCCGGCACTTGTTGAGCGCGATGGTCCTCAGCCAGGCCTCGAAGGGGCGTTTTGGATCGAAGCGGCGGATCGCCAGCCAGGCCGCGGCGTAGGTCTCCTGCACCAGGTCGTAGGCTTCGTCCGCGTCGCCGACATAGCGCCGGACGAGCCGATAGAGACTGGCCTTGGTGGCCAGCATCAGGCGTTCGAAGGCCTCCGGATCCCCGGCAGCGGCCCTGGCTGGCAGATCCTCGTCGGCCGTCACCGCCGCCTACTCGCCCGCGACCGCCAACGCCGCGACCACGCTGCGATCGAATCGCTCGGCCTGGGTCGGCGTCATCACCGTTCGCATCTCGAAGATGTGGGCGACCGTGGCCTGTTGGAGGTCGCCCATTGCGTCGTGAAAGTGATCGATCGCCGGCTGCACCTTGCGACTGTCGCCGTCGCTGTCGGCGATGGCCCGGGCCAGTTCGCGGTTGGCGGCCTGGACGCGCTGTTCGAGGGCGGCCCGGCGGATGGCGAAGCGCGCCTCGATCGCCTCGATGCGGGCCAGCTGGCCGCGGTCGAGGTCGAGGTCCCGATGGACGATCTCATGCAGCGACGGCGGCGTCTGGCGCTGGAGCACCCAGGTCGCGCCGCCCCAGGCGCCCAGGCCGCTGGCGGCGATCGCCAGCAGGGACGTCACGGCGATCGACTTCCACCCGATCGTCATCAGCGGGCTTCCAGGCGCGCCAAGGGCGACAGGGCTGCGGAAGAGAACACCGACATCTCCGAAACGGGGGGCTGGGCCAGGCTGGCGCCCAGGCCCCCGTTGGCCAAGCCGACGCTCAGGGCGAAGACGACCGCGATCAGCCGAAAGCGCGTGGCCGTACTTTCGGCGCGCATCGTCCGGACACGGCCCCAGACATCGGCCTCCAGCCGATCCAACGATGCGTCGCCCGTCGAGGCCCGCGCCAGCCATTGCTCCAGATTGTCCATATCGATCACCCTTCACGCCCCCATTTCGCACTACGCGCGCCGGGGCGACGGCCCTCGCCGCATCGCCGCCAGGCGCCGGGACCGCCGACGAGGGGGCCGCGACGCGAGCGCGTATCACTGGATAGCAAGCTTTGGTCTGGAGGGGGAATGATGTTGTCGCGGTGGATTGCGGCGGTTCTGGCGATCGGAACCCTCCTCGTCGCCGGCCCCGGCTGGACCCACGAAGACCACAAGAAGGCGAACCCTGCTGTCGAGGCGGCGGCGCAGCCAGGCGCGCCGGCGGCCATGGACCACTCCGCGATGGACCACGCCGCTATGGACGCGACCGCCGAGCCCAAGCCGATGCCGCAACGCCTCGTCCGCTGGCTTGGCCGTTGGCATCCGGCCGTCGTCCATTTCCCGATCGCCCTGTTCTTGGTCACCGCCGCCCTCGAGGCGGCGGCTCTCCTGGGCCGCCGCGCCTGGCTCACCGACGGGACGCGCGTGCTTGTCGGCCTGGCGGCGCTCTCGGCCCTCGTGGCGGCGGCGCTGGGCTGGCTGGCGATGGGCCTGCCCGGACCGGTCGAGGATCTCACTCACACGCTCCACCGCTGGATCGGAACCGGCATCGCCTTGGCCGGCCTGATGGCCTGGTGGGCGAAGGAACGGTCGGTGCGGCCGTCGGCCGGCCGCGCCGCACGAGGCCTCTATGGCGGGGTGCTCGCCGCGATCACCGTCGCGGTTCTGCTCAACGCCTATCTCGGAGGCGCGCTGACTCATGGCGTCAACCATCTCCGCTTCTAGGCGCCATTCCTTCCCCGATGTGCTGGAGCCTTTGACCAGCGTGCGTTTCTTCCTGGCGCTGGGGGTGGTCCTGTTTCACTACCAGCTGGTCTGGACGCTGCCGCCGGAGGCCTCAGGCCTGCTCAACCGGGCGCGGCTGGGCGTGGACGTCTTCTTCATCCTGTCCGGGTTCATCCTTACGCACGTCTATCTACAGGGCGACGCCCAGCCGGCCTACCGGCGCTTCCTGGCGGCGCGGTTCGCGCGCATCTACCCGGCCCACCTGGTGATCCTGCTGGGCATGCTGGCCCTTGTGCTGGCCGCGCCGCTGGTCGGGGTCGGCCTCGAGCCGGGACGCTTCAACGCCGCCGACTTCGTCCAGACCCTGCTGCTGGTCCAGGCCTGGTTTCCCCGCCAGTCGATGGCCCTTTGGAACGGCCCGGCCTGGTCGCTGTCCGCGGAATGGTTCGCCTACCTGACCTTTCCGGCCTTCGCCTGGATCGCCCTTCGTCTGCGCGACCGACCGCTGGTCCTGACCGGCCTGGCCGCCCTGTTCTTCCTGGCCCTCGACCTCGTCTACCGCAGGGTCTTCGGGGTGGTCCTGCCGCGGGCCGAAGACAGCATGGGCATCCTGCGCATCGCGCCGGAGTTCCTGTTCGGGATAGGCCTCTACTATCTGGGACAGCGGGTGGCGCTCTCCCCCCGGGCGGCGATCGCCGCCGTGCTGGCAGCGACCGCCGCCCTGCTCGCGGCCATGCAGATCCCGCTCGACGACCGCCTCATCGTCGCCCTCTCGGGGCCTTTCCTGCTGGCGCTCGCCCTGCTCGCCAAATCCGGCGCCCGCACCTTCCTGTCACAGCCGCTCTGGCTGTTCGCCGGCGAGGCGTCCTACGCCCTCTACCTGGTTCACCTGCCCGTGCTGATGGTCTGGCGTAACGCCGTCCAGAGGCTCGCCGGTCTCGGGGGCGACTATCGGATGGGTCTGGGGGAACTGGCGCTCCTGCTGACCCTGACCCTGGCCGCGGCGGCCGGAATCCACATGGCGATCGAGCGCCCTGGCCGACGGCTGATCCGCCGGCTCGTCGAACGGCGCGAACCTGTCCCCGGGCTGGAACAGGCGCGCAGCGTCCACAGCGACCAAGGAGAACCCTTCTGATGTCCCGCATGCTGATCGCGGCCCTGAGCCTGCTCGCCGTCCTTCTTGTCGCTCCGCCCGTCCTGGCCCACGCGACGCCAGCGCCCCAGGCCGCCTCCCAGGCCCAGAGCGAGGTCGCTGCCGTGCTGGAAGGCTACCGGGCCGCCGTCGAAGCGCTCGACGGCGAGGCCGCTGCACAGTTCTTCTGGCCGGAGGCGCAGGTCTACGAGCAGGGCGGCGTCGAGGGCCGCTTCGCCGACTATCTCGCCCACCACCTCGGGCCGGAACTGGCCGCGTTCTCGGCGTTCACCTTCGAGGACCGGCGACTCGAGACGACGGTGGCCGGCGACCTCGCCTATGCGACCGAGACCTACCGCTACCGGATCGTCTTCAAGGATCCCACCCGGGCGACGGTCGAGCGGCGCGGCGTCGCCACCAGCGTGCTCGAGCGCCGCGATGGACGCTGGCGGATCATCCGCTATCATTCGTCTTCGCGGGCGCCGCGCCCGGCCGCCTAGACCTTTCCCACACGCCAGCCCGTCCAGGCCGCTGAAGTTCGCGGTCGTTTCGGCGCCTCGTCACCAACACCGAGCCTCCCGATGCCCCTGCCCGTTCTCGCCCGCCGCGCTGTCCTCGGCTGCGTTGTTCTGGCCGCCGTCGCGCCGGCCGCCGCCTGCGGCCAGGCGCGGGAAAACCACGCGATCGCCGTCTACAAAACCCCGACCTGCGCGTGCTGCGACGCCTGGATAAGCCATCTGCGGGGCGCCGGCTTCATGGTGTCGGTCAACATCCTGGCGGACCTGCGCGGCCTGCGCAGCAGTCACGGCCTGGCTGAAACGCTGGCGTCCTGCCACTCCGCCCGCGTCGCCGGCTACTTCGTCGAAGGCCATGTGCCCGCCGCCGACATTCGTCGCCTGCTCGCCGAGCGGCCCGAGGCGGTCGGAATCGCCGTTCCGGGCATGCCGCCGGGATCGCCCGGGATGGAGACGCCGGGCGGCGACCGCGAGCCCTACGACACCCTGTTGGTGCTGAAGAATGGCGCAACCCGCCTTTTCGCCCGCCATAACGCCCAAGCCTGAGGACCACGATGAAGGTGCTTCGACTCTCGACCCAGCTGCACAAGTGGATCGCGCTCGCCGTCGGCATTCAGGTGCTGTTCTGGGTCGCCGGCGGGCTGGTGATGACCGCCATCCCGATCGAGACCGTGCGCAGCGAGCACCATGTTCGCGAGCGCGAAGCCGTCCCCATCGCCTTCGACAGTCTCAGGAGTCCCGGCGACATCGCCCGCGCTCGCGGCCTGGCGGTGGCCGGCGCGGAGCTCAGGTCCACCCCGCGCGGCCCCGCCTGGATCCTGAAGCCCGCGAAGGGCGAACCGGTGACGGTGTCCGCCCTGACCGGCGAGGCCTTCCCACCCCTCGACGCCGCTCTGGCCCGGCGACTGGCTCAGGGCGCCTATCAGGGCGAAGGCGCGCCGACCGCCGCCGTCCTGCTCGACAAGGCCCCCCAGGAGACTGGCCGCGAGGGGCCGATCTGGCGCGTCGACTTCGACGACAGGGAACGCACCACCTTCTACCTGTCGCCGCAGACCGGCGAGGTGGTCACCCGCCGCTCGGCGGTGTGGCGCTTCTACGACTTCTTCTGGCGGCTCCACATCATGGACCTGGAGAAGGGCGAGAACTTCAACCACCCGCTGATCGTCGTGGTCACCTTCCTGACCTTCACCATCGTCATCACCGGCTTCATCCTGCTCTGGATCCGGCTGGCGCGGGACTGGTCGATGTGGCGAGCGCGCCGCCGCGCGACGGGTGGCTGAACGCCCGGCTTTCGCCCGCCCGGCCGGCCGCACCGGTTAACGCCGCGCCAGGATGGCCTCCATCTGGTCGATCTCCCGCTGCTGGGACCGCACGATCCCGTCGCAGAGGCGGATGATCTCGGGATCTGTCAGGCGGGCCTCGCGGCACATCAGGATGGCGCCCGAATGGTGCGGGATCATCGAGCGGAGGAATTCGTCGTCGCCGATCGCGGCCTGGGTGCGCATGCCCCAGAGGCTGACGGCGAACACCGCCGCAGCCCCGGCGCCGATGAGCAGGTTGGCGCGCCGGGACGGGAACATCGAGCGCATGAACAGGAGCATGACCAACCCCATCGGGGCGACCATCATCAAGGTCATGTAGACGTTGTTGAGGTTGAGGCGGAAGTGATCGGGCGTGGCGATCATCGTGTACATGACCAGGTACATGATCACGAAATCGATCGCGAGTTCGATAAAGAGACCGCGGTACGCCCCTTTCATCTCCTGGCCCGGGTGTTCGGGATGGCTGTTGGCCATGGCGGGCGCCCTCCGGTTTGATCGCGGTTTCAGCCGCCGTGCTCCGAAAGCCAGGCCTCCAGCTCCCGGATGTCCTTCATGGACTCGTCGATGATCTTCCGGGCCTTCTCGCGAATGGCTGGATCGTCGCTCTGCTCAAGGACGATGCGGGACAGGTCCGCAGCGCCCTGGTGATGCGGGATCATCTTGCGGGCCCACAGGACCTCGCCCTCGCCGCTGGCGGCCATCATGGCCTGGTTCATCCTGTCTTCGGCCGCCCGGAACGGATCACCGGCCGGCCCGGCCCCCGTCGGGGGCGCGTGTTGTTCCAGCCATCGCTGCAGGTCGGCGATGTCCATGGTCTGCATGTCGACGGTCTTCTGGGCCATGCGCCGGATGTCGGCGTCCTGGGTGCTCCCCAGCGCCACGCGCGACATGTCGACGGCTCCTTGGTGGTGCGGGATCATCTTGCGCGTCCAGGTCTCGTCGAGCGTCGCCCCGCTCGCCGCCGCCATCGCCTGGTGCATCTTCTGTTCGGCGGCAGCGTAGGGCGTGGCCGGCCCGGCCGCCTGCGCCGGCGCGGCCGGCTGTTGCGCCTCGACCTTGGTCGCGCCGGGCTCGGCGCCCGGGCCGCAGGCGGCCAGAAGGACAAGCGGGGCGCCAAGATGAGCGATGGAACAGACGAGTCGGAGGGGCATGGCGGCTTACGGCCGGATGGCGTACGCGGTGTTCCGTGGCAAACGGGACGAAACCGTTCCGCGATCCGGCTCCCTTTGTTGCGAACGCCTGAACAACCCCGCCTTCCGGCGACGGTTCCGGAGTGCGAAATATAGTCGTCGTCGTCCCCCAGCGACGAGGGGCCGCGACGGCCGCTGCGTACAGACCCGTCCACCCGGATGCCAGGCGTGCGCGGACGCCGACGGTGATGTAGAAGAGTCCCCGGCGGGTTCCGGAACGATAGCGGTCGATCTTGAGCCAGGGGACGTCTTCGGCGTCGGCGGCGATCGGCTGTGAAACGCCGGGCTTCCGTACAGAAGTTCCAGGCCCGCCCCCTCCCCTTCAGATCGGATCGATCAGGCCGGTGCGGACGGCGAGGGCCACCGCCTCGATCCGGGTGCGGACGCGCAACTTCGCGCAGGCCTTTTCGAGATAGCTGTCGACCGTTCGCGGCGACAACCCAAGAATGGCGCCGATGTCTGAGGAGCTCTTGCCGCGGCTGACCCAAGCCAGGCATTCGGTCTCGCGCTGGCTGAGCGCCAAGGGTTCTTCGGGTTTCGGGACGGGTTCCGGATGCATGGAGCATAACCTCATGGTTGCGCCCCACTCCCCGTAAATCGCGCCGGTTTTGCAAGCAACGTCAGAGTCTTGCGGGTTGTCCGCGGCTTTCTTGCGGGCCGGGAACTGGCTTCTCCGGTCTGGTTGGACGGCATCGCTTGCGGCCGGTCCCGCCGGCGCCTAAACGGTCCGCGTCGGGCGCCGTGAGATAGGCGCGGGGCTGGAGCCGGGGTTCGCCGATGGCGGAGGCGGCGCTCCGCGGCGAAGTAGCGGGCCTCTCGATCGCAGAGGATTCCAACGCCCGCCCCCTCCGCCTTGCGTGTTGATTCCATTTGATTCATGGTCGTCGAGTCGGCGTTCGCGCCGATAGGGGCTTGGAATCCCCTGTGCGATATCAAAACCCAACGACCCGCGCCTGCGCGGTCGTCGCTTGTCCAGCGGCCGAGCCCGTGCATCGCGCGGCGCTGATCGGCTGAGCTGTCGCGCCCGCGGATTCCGGTCTCGCCCTTGTGGCCGGAGGAGCGTGGTGAGCAACGCCAAGGAGCTGGAGGCGGGAGCAGGAGACAGGCTGGACAGCCTGTTCCGCCGCTATGCGGCCTGGCTCGACGGGCGCCTGCGGAGCCGGCTCGGGCCAGACGAGGCGGCCGACATGGTCCAGGAGACCTATCTGCGGATCGCCCCCTATGACGGCGAGAGCATCCGCCATCCCAAGGCGTTCCTGCTGCGGGTCGCGCTCAATCTCGTGCGGGACGACCGCCGCCGGCAGGCGCGCCGCGCCAGGCTCCTCGATGAGCAACCGGCGGCCGAAGCCGAAGCCGCCTCGCAGCTGGACCAGATCCTGCTCAAGCAGATCGTCCTGACGATGCCGTCGCTCTACCGCGACATCTTCGTGTTGAACCGCTTTGGCGGTATGACTTACCCGGAGATCGCCCGCGCGCGAGGGATCAGCGTCAAGACCGTCGAGTGGCGGATGTCGAAGGCGCTCGAACATTGCGCGTCGCGGCTGGACGTTTAGGCGGGACATGATGACGGTCGACGAGGACGCCGACATCCGACGCAAGGAGACCGCTTCCTGGTTCGCACGCCTGAACCAGCGCAAGGTCTCGGCCGCCGATATCAAGGCCTTCAGCGCGTGGCGCCGCGTTCCCGAGAACGCCGAGGCCTACGACCGCATGGAGGCGGTCTGGGAGGCGACCGAGACCCTGGCCGACGATCCGGAGATCGCCGCCCTGACCAGACAGGCCCGGGAGGCCGCCAGCGCGCCCGCCCGGGCACGCGCGATGTTTTCGGACGTCCTCAAACCGCTGGGCGCGGCCGGCGCCCTGGTCGCCGTCCTGGTCGTCGGCCTGGGGGTCTGGAGCCTGTCGCGACCAGCCTCGTACGACACCGCGATCGGCGAGCAGCGCACGGTGCGGCTCGACGACGGCTCGCGGATCACGCTCGACACCGCCTCGAAGGTCGAGGTCCGCCTCGGTCGCGACCGGCGATCGGTCGTCCTGGTCGAGGGCCAGGCCCTGTTCGACGTCGAGGGCGACGCGGACCGGCCGTTCGTGGTCACCGCCGGCGACACCCGGGTGACGGCGCTCGGCACGCGCTTCGACGTGCGCCGTGTCGGCTCAGGCGCCCGCGTCGTCCTCATCGAGGGTCGCGTGGCCGTGCGGGACGGCAAAGGAACCGACCGCGCCTGGTCGCTGGCGCCGGGGCAGCAGGTCCTGACCGCCGCCCCCCGCCCGGCGGTCGCCGCCGTGGACGTGCCGACCGCGACCAGCTGGGCGAGCGGCCGCCTGACTTTCCGGGAGACGCCGATCGGCGAGGCCGTCGCCGAGGTCAACCGCTACAGTCCGCGCCCGATCGAACTGGAGGCGACCGAGTTCGCCGCCATCCGGGTGAGCGGCGTCTTCGACACCGGCGATGTCGATGGCTTCGTGGCCGCCCTGACCGATCTCTATCCCCTGCGGGCGACCCGATCGGCGGACGGGAGCATCGTCCTCTCGGACAGCGCCCCAAAATAAATCGCATACGGACTTAGGGGGCCCCGCGCGCCCGGTCGTCTCTTCCCCATCCCGCATGACGACGGGTAGAAAACAGGGGGAAGACCATGCGTATCGGTTTCAGTTCATCCGCGCTGGCCGCGTTGCTTTTGGCCTCGGCGCCGCCCGCCTTCGCACAGGCCGCCCAGGAGGCCGCCCGGCGCTACGAGATCGCGCCCGGCCCGCTCGATCAGGCGCTGCCCGCCTTCGCCCGGCAGAGCGGTCTGCAGATCCTCTACCCGGCCGCCCTCGTCGCCGGGCGCCGGTCTCCGGGGCTGAGCGGGACCCACACCCCCGAAGCGGCCCTGGCGGCGGTGCTGAAGGACACAGGCCTCGCCTGGCGCCGCAGCCGTCCTAACGTTTTCGTCGTCTACGACCCGGCCGCGCGGGCCGAGGCCGCCGCGCCAGAGCCCGAGCCAACCACCCTGGACGAGGTGGTGGTGACCGGCAGCCTGATCCGGGGCGTGGCCGACGGCCCCTCCCCGGTCGTCATCGTCACGCGCGAGGACATCGATCGCAGCGGCTACGCCACCGTCGCCCAGGCCCTCGCGGCCCTGCCGCAGAATTTCGGCGGCACGGCCAATGAAGGGGCGCTGCAGAACGGCGCCGACCGCAGCGCCACCAACGGCACCTTCGCCTCGGGCGTCAACCTGCGGGGCCTGGGCAGCGACGCCACCCTGGTGCTGATCAACGGCCGCCGCATGGCAGGCACCGGGGCCATGGGCGACTTCGCCGACGTCTCGACCCTGCCGACCAGCGCCATCAAGCGCATCGACGTGCTTCTGGACGGGGCCTCAGCCTTGTACGGCGCCGACGCCGTCGGCGGCGTCGTCAACATCATCCTGCGCGACGACTACGAGGGCGCCGAGACGCGGGTCCGGCTCGGCGGGACCGCCGACGGGGCCAGCGACGAGTATCAGTTCGGCCAGACCTTGGGCCGGCGCTGGTCTTCCGGCGGCCTGCTGGGAACCTACGAATTCTACGAGCGCGGCGCCCTGCCCGTGTCGGAACGGCGCCTGGCCGGGGACGCCGACCTACGATGGCGTGGCGGCTCCGACCGGCGGCTCAACTACGCCAGCCCCGGCAACATCGTCGTCTTCGATCCGGTCAGCGGCGGCTATGTCTCGGCGTACGCCATCCCCGCCGGACAGGACGGGACGGACCTGGAGCCCGGCGACTTCCTCGCCGGCCAGACCAACCTGAGCAACCAGCGGCTCGGCATGAACGTCCTGCCGCGGCAGACCCGGCACAGCCTGTTCGCGGCGCTGCGGCAGGACTTCGGGATGCGGATCGTGCTCACCGCCGACGCGCGCTACGGCCTGCGCGAATACGAGACCGTCTCGACGCCCTTAGCCACCCTGCTGACGGTCAACGGCGGCAACCCCTGGTTCGTGTCTCCGACGGGGGCGAGTTCGCACACCATCGCCTATTCCTTCGAGAACGACCTGCCGAACCCCGAGATCACCGGCGAGGCGGAGAGCGTCGGGGCCTCGGTCGGGGTCAAGGTCGACCTCTTCGACGACTGGCGGCTGGACGCCTATGTCGCCTACGCCTCGGAGGCGGGCGAGAACGGCACCCGCGGCACGCTGAACTCGACCTTCCTGCGCGAGGCCCTGGGCGCCGTGGCCGACAACCCTGCCACCCCGTTCAGCGCCGCGCGCGACGGCTATTTCAACCCGTTCGGCGACGGCGGCGGCAGCCCGGCGGCGGTGCTCGACTTCATCAGCTCGGGCCGCACCGCGACCTTGAGCAAAACCGGCGTCGCCTCGGCCAACCTGCAGGTCGATGGAACCGTGCTCACCCTGCCCGGCGGCCCGCTCCGACTCGCCGCGGGGCTGTCCTTTCGCGAGGAAACCTTCTGGCGCCGCAACGACAGCTTCACCTCGGGCGTGACGCCGACCACCGGCGTCCCCATGGACTCGAGCCGGCGGGTGGCGGCCGTGTTCGGCGAGCTGCGAATCCCGCTGTTCGGAGCCGACAACCGCCGGCCCGGCTTCGAGCGGCTGGAGCTGTCGATGGCGGCGCGGTTCGAGGACTATGAGGACATCGGCCAGACGACCAGTCCCAAGATCGGCGTCGTCTGGGGCCCGACCGAAGAGCTGACCCTGCGCGCCAACTACGGCGCCTCCTACCGGGCCCCGGCCCTGCGCGAGCTCAACGACGCGGCGCGGGCCAGCCCGACCTTCCTGCCGCGCGGGTCGCAGCAGGTTCTGTCGATGATCCTCTACGGCGGCAACCCGGACCTCGAGCCGGAACAGGCCGACACCTGGACCCTGGGCGCGGAGTATCGGCCCGCCTTCGTCGACGGCCTGCGTCTCAGCGCCAACTGGTTCCGAACCGACTTCGACAACCGCATCGGCCAGCCGACCTTCGAGAACATCCTCGCGGCCCTGACCGACCCGGCCCTGTCGCCGTTCATCCAGCTGGTCGATCCGCTCAACAACGCTGACGACCGGGCCGCCGTCCAGGCCATCCTCGACCTGCCGACCACCGGCTTCGCCGACGCCTTTCCGGCGACCTCCTATGGGGCGATCGTCGACGCCCGCTACGTCAACACCGCCCGCGTCGAGGTCGAGGGGGTCGACGTCAGCGCCGGCTACGATTTCGAGGTCGGGGCCAACGCCCTCGACCTGAACCTGGCCTTCTCCTATCTCGGCCGGTTCGACAGCCAGGCCACGCCCAAATCGGCGGCCGTCTCCCTGCGCAACCGTCCCAACTATCCGGTCGGGCTGCGCGGCCGGGGCACGCTGGCCTGGTCGCGCGGCGACTGGGGCCTGTCCTCCTCGGTCAACTATGTCGATGGCTACGAAGACCTGGCCGGCGCCCGGATCGACCCCTGGGTCACCCTCGACCTGCAGGTCCGCTATGAGCCGCAGTCCGGCCCGCTGCAGGGCACGACCATCGCGCTCAACGTCCAGAACGCCTTCGACCGCGACCCGCCCTTTTACAACGCCCCCGAGGGCATCGGTTACGACGCGGCCAACACCAACGTCATCGGCCGCTTCATCTCGCTGCAGCTGACCCGGGCCTGGTGATGCGCCGTTTACTGGGTTGCGGCATGGCCGTCGCGCTGCTGGCGACGGCGGGTCCGGTCATGGGCCAGGCGCCTGAGCCGGTCACCCTCGAGGCCCTGCTGGACCAGGAGAGCCTCGGGTCGGTGCGGATCAGCCCGAACGGGCGCTGGATCGTGGTCGAGCGCCGGGCCGCCTGGTCGGCGGCGGCGACCTACCGCTTCGGGCTGATGACCCCGCACCTGCTCAGCGGGCTGGAGGTGCATACGTCCGCCGGGGTCCTGGTGCGCTGGCTGGAGGACCCGGGGCACGCCAATGGCTACGTCTCCGGGCCCTTCTCGCCCAGCGGCGAGCAGATGCTGGTCGTCCGCCTGCGCGAGACCGCCCGCACCCTGGGGGTCATGACCCTGGCCACGGGCGAGGTGCGCTGGCTGCCGCTGACCCCGGAGTTCACCGAGCTGGGCCGCACCGTCGCCTGGCGCTCGGAGACGCAGCTGGTGGTCATCGCCCGTCCGGACGGCGACCTGCCGCTGGTGTTCCGCCTCGGCGCCCAGACCGAGACGCGCAAGACGGGTCTGTGGCGGGCCTTCGCGGCCGGCCACGCGCCGTCCGCCGTGGTCATTCCCAGCGGCGCGGCTCGCGACAGCCGCGAACGGTCGGCGGCGCCGCGGCTGGTCCTCTTCGACCTCGCCCGCGGCGAGGAGCGGGTGCTGGCGCGCGGCGAGCTGTTCGACCTGGAGCTCTCCCCGGACGGCGGCGCCGTCGCGGCCCTGCTCAACGCCGAAGACCTGCAGGCGGGCGGGGAGACGCCGGTCGATGTCGGCACGCCGAGCCGGCGGCGACGCCTGCTGCTGGTCGACCTCGACCGGGGCGCGCCCGTCGAGCCCCTGCCCGATCAGGATTTCCTTTCGCACCTGCTGTCCTGGTCGCCGGATTCCCGGCGGCTGATCGCCTTCGGCCGCGACGCCGGGTCCCCCTGGCCCGACGGCCGCTTCTGGATCCTCGATCGCCGCGGGTCTGCCGAACCCCTCCGGCTCGGCGAGGCCCGCCCCTGGCTCGACGCCGAGGTCGGCCGGATTCCCATCGCCCGCGCCGGCTGGAGCGCTCGCCATCCGGTGGCCCAGGTTCGCACCCCCGGGAATGAAAGGGTCTGGCTTCGCGCCGGCCCGGGGTCGGGGTCGGCCCCTGTCCTCGAGCCGCGCGAGACCCTGGTCGAGGTCGGCGGACGCACCTGGATCGAGCGCGCCGACGGACTGCACCCTTTCGCCGCCGACCCGACCCCGCCCGTCCTGCCGGGTCGGCTGTGGGACCGCGAACGGGCGGCGGACGGCGGCAGCCGACAGGGCTGGAACCCGGACGGCGTCCAGCGGGGCCGGCGCGGCCTGGTCGGTCCGGACGGTTGCGTGACCCGGCCGTCGGTCCCCGCGGCGCGGACCTGCCCCGCGCCGCTGGCGGCCGACGAAACCTTGGTCGCCGTCAGCCCGACGCGGGACTTTCTAATCGCGCAGCGGCGAACCCAGGGCGGATCGACCGCCCTGCGCCTGCACGCGCTCGACGGCTCGCGCGAGTTGGTCACCGTCAACGCCGCCTTCGACGCCCTGGCCTGGGGGACGATCACGCCGATCGCCCATACGGGCCCCGAGGGCCAGGCCCTGACCAGCTGGCTGCTGCTGCCGCCCGGCGCCGCGCCGGACGACCGGCTTCCGGTCGTCGTGATCGTCTATCCCGGCGCGGCCTACGCCGCCGCCCCGGTCTGGCTGCGGCCCGGCGGCGAGCGTCTGCACATCAATCCGTCGGTGCTCGCCGCCGCCGGCTACGCCGTCCTCGTGCCGAGCCTGCCCAAGCCCGCCGGCGCCGGTCCCAGGTTGGACGACCTCGCCGACCGGATCGGGGCGATCGTCGACGCCGCCGCCGTCCAGGCCCCCATCGACCCTGCCCGGGTCGGCCTCGTCGGCCACAGCTACGGCGGCTATGGCGTGCTGCTGGCCGCCTCCCAGAGCGACCGGTTCCGGGCGGTGGTGGCGGCGGCCGGCTACGCCGACCTGTCGCGGGTCTACGCCCTGCCGCCCCACTTCCTGGTCTCGCCGGACGACGGCGTGCCGATCAACGCCCTGGTCGGCTGGGCCGAGACCGGCCAGGGCGCGATCGGGGCCTCGCTGCCCAACCAGCCCCAGGCCTATGTGGCGGGCAGCCCGCTATACGTCGCCAGCCGAATCCGCACGCCGACGCTGCTCATCGAGGGCGACCTCGATCCCGCCGGGGCCGACGTGCTGTTCGGCGTCCTCTACCGGCTCGGCCGCGAGGCGGCGCTGGTCACCTACGCCGGCGAGGGTCATGTCTTCGTCAGCCCGGCCAACCTGCGCGACCTGCACGCCCGCATCCTGGACTGGCTCGACCGCCATGTGCGCCCGGCGGATGTCGGCGATCCGCGCCTGCCAGCGCCGGGCCCAGACCTCCAGCACGGCGCCGACCAGTAGCCGGTTGTAGCCGGGGCTCCAGATCAGCCGCGCCTCCGTCAGCTCGGCCTCGAGCGCCCTGCGGTCGAGCAGGCCGTGGGCGGCCTGCAGACCGTCGAGCAGCAGCGGCGTCAGGGTCGGCAGGCTGGCGCGGGTCACCTGGCCGTAGAAATGGCTGAGGTCGCCCTTGCTGCGGCGCTCGACGATCATCGGCGGCAGGCGCGTCGCGAAGGCCTGCCGGGCCAGGCCCCGGTCCCGCACCCCGGCGATCAGCCGGTCGGCCGGGATGGCCAGGCAATGCTCGGCCACCGGCTGGCTGAGGAAGGGGTGCAGCAGGTCGCCCGCCCGGGCGCGCAGGCAGTCGCCCCAGAACAGCTGGGCGTTGACGAACTGCCCAAGTTGCCGGGCCTTGGCCGGCGGCAGGTCGTCGATGCCCTCCAGCCAGGGATGGCGGCGCGTCCCGGCGTTGGCCTGCTCGCCCGACGGGGCGCCGAGGGCGTAGCCGAGCACCGTCCAGGCCGAATGCCGGGTCCAGCGCGCCACGGCGGCGATGAAGGCCGGCGACAATCCGGCCAAGCCCTCCCGGCGACGGCGGTCGACGACCACGGCCGGATCGGGCGCCTGGAAGAACACCGCGTCGCCGCCCTGGCCGGTGAGCAGTCCGGTCGCCCGGCGCCGGCGCATCCGCCCGGAGACCTCGATGTCATAGGCGACATCGACGCCCTGCAGGGCGGGCCGGACGCTGTCGCCGAGCGGATTGAGCTGGGCCAGGGTGATGGCCTCGACCGGCTTTCGCACCGTGGTCAGGTCCAGACCCAGCTGCGCTGCAGCCGCCAGGGCGTAGGGGCGCTCGTCCCCCTCGCGCCAGTCGCCGTGGAAGTTGAGGAAGCCGGCGCGCTCGGCATGGCCCACCGCCTTCAGGCTGGCGGCGGCGATGGCCGAATCCAGTCCGCCGGAGAGCTCGGCGACCAGCCGCCGATGCGGCGCGACCAGGGCCGCCACGGTCTCGTCCACCACCGCGACCAGACCCTCGTGGCTCTCGTCCCACCCCCGCCCGGCCCGGCAGAAGTCCGCGGGCCGCCAGACCGCCGCGGTCTCCGCCGTCTCGCCGATGACGCTGACCGCGCCCGGATTGACGGCGGTCAGGCCGCGCAGGGCCAGCCGGTCGCCGAGCAGTTCCGGCGTCCGGGCGATCTCGCCGAGCACCGGCCAGTCGATGGCGAGGTCGGCCGGCAGCAGGGCGTCGACCAGGCGCGGCGGCTCGCGGGCGGCGATCACCGCCCCGCCATGGCGCCACCAGACGCAGTCCAGGGCGCCGGTGGGATCGCGCAACAGGGTGAGGCGCCCCTCGTCGTCCCGCCAGACCAGGATGTAGCGGCCCCAGCCTGATCCAACCGCGGTGCGGGCAAGGTCGGCCGGGCCGGCGCTGCGCGAGATCACCGTCGACAGGAAGCCATCGGTCCCGCGCCAGTCGCCGATCAGGAGGTGCTGGCGGCCGACCTGGCGGACGGCGTAGCGCGCGCGCGGCGCGAGCAGGACCTGGATCTCCTCGATCGGACCAAAGGCTCGCCAGCCAGCCCGTTCGAGGGCGGCCAAGGCCCGGTCGAGCGCGCGTCGGTCGTCCTCGCCGGCGCGCCGCCGATCGATCACCAGATAGCCGTTGTCGGCGGGACCGGGGACCTTCATCGGCAGTAGATCGGCGTATAGGCCCAGAGCCGCTCGACATCGTCGTTGAGACAGACCTCGCCGGCCTGGACCCAGCAATGGGCGTTGAACGGCCAGAGGCGCACGCCGAACACCCAGTCGGCGGCCAGCCCGCGGCGGCGCAGGAAGGCGATCAGCATGGCCGAGCGCGGCAGGCATTCGCCTTCGACCGGGAGCCAGGGGCTGATCTTCCAGAACAACCGCGCCGCCGCCAGCACCGCGTCGGGATCGCGCGACAGCTCGCTCCGGGCCTCGGCGAGAGCCAGATAGGGGGCGAGCCCCTGCCCCGCCCGCGCCGTGCGAAGGTCGGCGACGACGCCGGCGGCGGCGAGCAGCGCCCGTGGCCCCGCCGGTCCGGCGAGGGGCTCATGGATGATGGATCGTACGGGCGGGGCCGGCGGCGCCCGCGTCCCGGACGGCGGCTCGGCCGCCAACAACCCCGCCTCGCCCAACGCCTCGGCCATCGGCCCGGGTGCGATCCCGCCTGGGCCGTTCAGGACCGCCGCGCCGCCGGGCAGGCAAAGGTAGGCGTCGCCGGCGATGTCGAGCACCGCCAGGTCGGCCCCGATGGCGACGGCGTGGACGTCCGGCTTGAGGTAGCGGGTCATCGGCGGGCTCCGGGACGAGACGGTGGGCGCCGGCCGCAGCCGGCGCCCTGGCCTTCAGCCCTGCTGCCAGAGCCGCACCGGGATCAGCTCGAAATCGCCGGTGGGCGAGTCGGCGCGGGTGGCCTGCTCGGCCGAGCCCAGCCGGACGACGTCGGCGCGGACGCCGGTCGGCTCATAGAGACGGACCGGGATCAGCTCCATGTCGCCGGTGTGGGAATCGGCGCGGGTATTGCGCCGGGCGGAGCCGAGCCCGATCAGGCGCGGCGCGGTCTGGGTGTTCATGATGGAACCTCCTTGCACGGGACGGGATGCCCGCCCGCGCAGTCGGCGCGCGCCCAGCCCTATTTTCAAACTATATTCGCTCTATACTTTGACCCGACCGCCGCATGACTGCGAACACCGCTGGCGCGGCCAGCCGCCGACCGTCATGATAGGCGTCGACCTCGGCCCGCAACTCGGCGACGCGGCCCGCCTCCAGCAGCCGCTCCTGCCGGGCGATCTGTTCGACCTCGACGGGCCGCACCGCCGCCTCGACCGCGCGGATGGGGCGGAGCTGGAGCATGACCCGGCGGTGGGCGCGGGTCAGGATGTCCGCCCCGGCCGCGGCCGCGATCGTCGCATAGAGGATTTCGAGGCGCAGATCGGGCGGCGACGGCGCCTCCGCAGGGCGCGAGGCAGCGGCCGGCGCGACGTCCAACGCCCAGTGGGTCAGCCGACGGTGCAATTCGTAGAGATCGGCGATGTCTGACGCCGTCGGGCTTGGCGCAAAATATCCGCGGCCCGGCCGATGCTCGATGACCCCTTCCCCGGCCAGCCGCGCCAACGCTTCGCGCACCGGGGTAGGGCTGAGGCGAAGTTCCTCGGCCAGCGCGGTGGCGACAAGCGGCTCGCCCCAGCCGAAGCGGCCCGCCGCGGCGAAACCGGCCAGGGCGTTGAGGGCGCTGTGGTAGGGATCGCGATCCTTCATCCCGCCCGCCCCCGGTCGCGGGGCATGAGGGCGGGAGGACGCGACTGTCGCGCCGGACCTGGCCGGCGGCGGATCGCGCCCCGACGGAATGCGGTATAGGACGCCGGTACACAAGATTTCGCGATGTATCCGCAGGTTCTTTGCGTCATACCGCAAGGTTTTCGACACCGTTTCTTTGCCATCTTTCATTTGAGGCTCCGGCGCCGCATTTTTCAACCAGTAGGGGTGCGAGAACGGTAGTCTCGGCGGCCCCAGCCGGCAGGAGTGAAGTCGAGGTCATGGAGCGCGCCGACCGCCAATCCCAGAGCGAAACCCTGTCCGCGGCCCTGCGCCTGATCCGCGCCCACCGCCGGATGAAGTCGGCGGACGTGGCGCGCGGGATGAACATGGCGCTGCGGTCCTATGAGCATTTCGAAGCCGGCGGCGGCCGCATCAATCTCGAGCGCGTGCATCGCTTCGCCGAGGTCACCGACAGCGACCCGCACGCCATCATGGCCGCCCTGGCGCTGGGCTCGCCGGCCTTCGCCCTGCGCTGCGCCGACAACAAGCTGATGACCATTTTCACCGTCGCCGTCCAGGAGTTCGACGAGGAGGTCGGCGACGCCATCACCGAGCTCGACGCCCGGACCATCATCAACACCTTCACCAAGGCGCTGAAGGACCTGGCGGTGCAGTCGGTGCGCCGCGACAGCGCCGCCGACGCCTGGCTCGAGCAACGGCTGCGCCGCCTGGTGTCGCCGACGAACGGCGACGGCGAAGGCCCCACCGGAGACGGCACACCGTAGACGGCCGACGGGCTCATTACGGACTGGCGGCGGAGGGGCCGCGTCCGGTTTGCTTCGGCCCGATGGCACAGTACGGGTACAGTAACCGCCAGGAGTCCCCCGGCGACCTCGATCGACTCTCCGAACGACAGCGCGACTGCCTGCGGCTGGCCGCCCGGGGCCTCACCTCGGCGGGGATCGGCGAACGCCTCGGCCTGTCGCCCCGCACCGTCGACGAACATCTGATGCTGGCCTGCCGAACGCTCGGCGTGCGCACCCGGGTCCAGGCGGTGGCCCGGCTGGCGCTCGAGGCGCGCGCCGCGCCGGAGACCCGAAGCTTCCTACCGTAGATTCCCCACGGGCCGCTGGCGGGTCGCGCGAGCAGGTCGGGATCGGTTTGCTGAACGCCAGACATGGAGTTCGCCTTGCTGGACCTCGGCCTCATCCTCAGCCTCGCCCAGGCCTGCGCGCCGCAGGTGGCGCCGCGGACCCTCGCCGCTGTCGCCTATGCGGAGAGCCGGTTCGACCCGCTCGCCATCGGCGTCAATCGGGGACCACGGCCGGCCCGCCGGCCCCGCGACCCGGCCGAGGCGGCCCGGACGGCGCGCGCCCTCATCGCCCGCGGCGCCAACCTCGACCTCGGCCTCGCCCAGATCAACAGCGACAATCTCGGCTGGCTCGGGCTGTCGGTCGAGGACGCCTTCGACCCCTGCCGCAACCTGACCGCCGCCGGCCGGGTGCTGCAGGCGGGATATCGCCCCGCCTCGACCAGCCCCGCCGACCGCCAGGTCGCGCTGCGGGCGGCGCTGTCCCGCTACAATACCGGCCATCCCGAACGCGGCCTGCGCAACGGCTATGTGGCCCGCGTCGAACGCGCCGCCGTCCGCCTCGCCCTGACGGCGCCCGGCCCCTCGCCGGAGCCGGAGCCGCCGCCCGCAGCGCCCCTCCCCGAGCCGCCTCCGCCGCAGGCCTGGGACGTGTTCGCCCGCGCCCCGCTTAATCCGACCGTCGTCTTCGCCGCGGTCCCGTCCGAACCCTGGAGAGTTCTCCCATGACCGTCCGCGTCTCCCGCGCGCGCCGCGCCGGCGCCGCCGGCGCCATCGCCCTCGCCAGCCTCGCGATCGTCGCCGAGCCGGCCTTCGCCCAGGCCAATGTCGAGGGGCTGCTGCAGAACGTCGTCGACATGCTGACCGGCAACACCGCCCGTCTGCTGGCGGTGCTGGCCGTGGTGGTGGTTGGCATCCTGTGGATGTTCGGCCTGTTCGACCTGCGTCGCGCGGCCATCGTCATCCTCGGCATCATCGTCGTCTTCGGCGCCGCCGAGATCGTCAACCTGATCACCGGGGGCGGCTGATGACCGCCCTGACCTGGCTCCTCGTGACCGCCGCCGTCCTGCTGGGCGCCCTGAGCCTGATGCTAGCCCTGCGGCTGATCTCGCCGCAGCGCTTCGCCCAGGCGGTGGCCGCCGGCGCGCTCGGCCTGGCGGCCTGGACGCTGCCGCTGCTGCTGGACGCCGCCCATGATTGAGGAGCGCCTGATCGAGGACCCGCTGTTCCTGGCCTGCACGCGCCCGGCCATGGTGCTGGGCGTGCCGATGGAGGCGATGGGCGTCAACGTCATTGTCTCGGGGCTGGTGTTCCTGGTGGGTGGCAGCCTGCTCTATCTGCTGGTCGCCCCCGTCCTCCACCTGGTCTTCCGCGCCATCTGCAAGGTCGACCACAACGCCTTCCGGCTGCTGCTGGTCTTCGTCGACACCAAGGGGCGGGCCCGCAACGGCGGCCTGTGGGGCGGCTCCTCGCCCACGCCCCTGCCCCTGGTCCGCCGCTACCGCATCGGGGAGCTCGCCCGTGGCTGACGCGAGCGTCTCCCCGGCCCGGCTGCGGCGCGAGGCGGACGTCCGCGCCAACCTGCCGTTCGCGCGCCATGTCGACGACCAGGTGGTGGCGCTGGACAGCGGCGCCCTGATGCTGAGCTTCCAGCTCGCCGGGGCCGCCTTCGAGACGGCGGACGCGCGCGATCTGAACGACTGGCACGTCAAGCTGAACCAGACCTGGCGCAACCTCGCCGACGAGCGCTTGGCAGTGTGGCATCACATCGTCCGGCGCGAGGTGGCGGCCGAGCCGGCCACCGGCTTCCGCTCCGCCTTCGCCCGCGACCTCAACGCCGCCTACGAGGCCCGGCTCGCCGGCCGGCGGATGTTCGTCAACGAGCTGTTCGTCACCCTGGTCCTGCACCCGGGCCGGGCGAGCGGCGAACGCGCCGCGGCGATGATAGGGCGGCTGAAGGCGGCTCGGCGCGGCGGCCTCGAGGTCGAGGCCGAGGCGGTCAAGCGGATCCACGAAGCCGGCCGGGACCTCGCCCAATATCTGGCCCGCTACGCGCCCCGGCCGCTCGGCCTCTATGCGCGCGGCGGCCTGTGGTTCTCCGAACCGATGGAGGCCATGCGGCTGGTCCTGACCGGCCGTCCGGGGCGCGTCCCCATCGTCCGCGGCCACCTGGGCTCGGCCCTCTATACGGTCCGGGCGATCTTCGGCCGCGAGAGCCTGGAGCTGCGCGACGTCGCCGACGCCCGCTACGCCGGCGTCCTGGCGGTCAAGGAGTATCCGGCCTCGACCCGCCCGGGCCTTTGGGACGCCCTGCTCAGCGCGCCCTTCCCCTTCGTGATCAGCCAGTCCTTCGCCTTCCTGTCCAAGGCCTCGGCCCGGGCGGTGATGGAGCGCAAG
>CALKHU010000220.1 GCA_937991555.1 uncultured Caulobacter sp. | reverse complement strand
GCGACGCCGGCTCCCGCCGCGCCCGCCCGACCGCGTCCGGCGACGCCGACGCCGACGCCCTCCCGCCCGGCGCCGTCGGCCGATCCGGTCGGCGACATTCTCGACGGCCAGCGGCCCCCGGCGCAGTCCGCGCCCTCTGACGTGCCTTACTGACATGACCCAGCGTTTTGACGCCGACGTGCTGATCGCCGGCGCCGGCATGGCCGGCGCGACCCTCGCCCTCGCCCTGAAGAGCGGCGGGCTGGAGCCCGTGCTGATCGACCCCACGCCGTTCGAGCGGCAGCTGGCCCCGACCTTCGACGGCCGGTCGTCGGCGATCGCCTTCTCCTGCTTCCGGCAGTGGCGCACGCTGGGCCTGGCCCCGCTGATGGAGCCGCACGCCCAGCGGATGGACCACATCCTGGTCACCGACGGTCGCTCGCCGGGCGCCGCCACGCCCGGGCAGACGCCGTTCTTCCTGCATTTCGACGCCGCCGAGATCGCCGACCGCGTGGCCGGCGAGCCGCTCGGCTACATGATCGAGAACCGCCGCACCCGCGCCGCCCTGGCCGAGGCGGTCGAGACCGCCGGCATCCGCGTCATCGCGCCGGCGCGGGTGGTCGGGGTGGAGGTCGACGGTCCGGCGGGCGTCGTCCGCCTCGCCGACGGCGAGACCCTCCGGGCGCCGCTGGTGGTGGGAGCCGAGGGCCGCGGTTCGCCGGTGCGGGCGGCGGCCGGCATCGACGCCGTCGGCTGGGACTATCCGCAGTCGGGCGTGGTCTGCACGGTGAAGCTGGAACAGCCGCACGGCGGCGTGGCCCACGAGTACTTCCTGCCGGGCGGGCCGTTCGCCATCCTGCCGTTGACCGAGAACCGCGCCAGTCTGGTCTGGACCGAGAAGCGCGACCGCGCCGAGGCGCTGAAGGCGGCCCGGCCGGAGGTGTTCATGGCCCATCTGAACCGCCGCTTCGGCGAGTTCCTCGGCCGGGTCGAGGTGGTCGGGCCGGTGTTCAGCTACCCGCTGAGCCTGTCGATCGCCGAGCGTTTCACGGCCCGGCGCATCGCGCTGCTCGGCGACGCGGCGCACGGCGTACATCCGATCGCCGGCCAGGGCCTGAACCTCGGCCTCAAGGGCGCGGCCGCGCTGGCCGAGGTGCTGGTCGAGGCCACGCGCCTGGGCGAGGACATCGGCAGCGAGGCCGTGCTCGATCGCTACGCCGCCTGGCGACGGTTCGACACCATGACCCTGGCGGCGGGCATGGACGCCTTCGTCTGGCTGTTCTCGAACGATAACCCGCTGGTCCGCCTGGCGCGCGGCGTCGGCATGGCGGCGGTGAACCGCGTCGCGCCGGCGCGGCGCTTCTTCATGCACGAGGCCGGCGGGGCCGTCGGCGACCTGCCGCGGCTGCTGAAGGGCGAGGTGCTTTAGGCCTTCCGCGTCCGGGCCATCTCGCGCCGGCCGCGCGGGGGGTCAGTCGAGCGCCCGGGCCTCTTCGGGCAGCATGATCGGGACGCCGTCCCGGATCGGATAGGCGAGCCTGGCGCCGGCGCTGACCAGTTCGCCCTTCTCGCGGTCGTAGGTCAGCGGCCCGTGGGTGACCGGGCAGACGAGGGTCTCCAGCAGGCGCGGGTCGACCTTGGGCGTGGCGTTCTCGTTCATGTCCGGACTTCTAGCCTCCCGGGCGGCCGGCGGCTACTGCACCGCGGGCGGTTCGCCGTCTCCGCCCGCCGCGTCGATCTCCAGCAGGGCGGTCAGGGTCGCGGCGCGATCCTCCAGCGTCACCGCCTCGAGCAGCGCCTGCTTCTCGGCCGGATCGAACGGCAGGCCCATGGCCAGGCTGTTGATCAGGGCGTCGACCGGCGCGGCCTCGGCCGACTCCCACTCGATGCCGAGCCCGCGGTGCTCCAGATAGTGGCCGAGGGCGGCGAGGAAGCCCTCGCGGTCGAGCGCGGCGCTGCTCTGCTCGCCGGGGTGCAGGTCGATCTCGAACGGCGCGAAGTCGGCCCGGACCTGGCGGTAGGGCGTGCGCACCGGCAACTCCTCCCCGACCCGGAAACGGCAGACGCCGGTGAGGGTGATCAGGTAGCGGCCGTCGCTCGTCTCAGCGAAGCTGGTGACCTTGCCGACACAGCCGACCTGGGCCAGCGCGGGCGCCTCGCGGCCGCCGCCGCGGGTCTGGACCATGCCGATCAGGCGGTCGCCGGCCATGGCGTCGTCGACCATGTTCAGGTAGCGCGGCTCGAAGATGTTGAGCGGCAGCTGGCCGCCCGGCAGCAGCAGCGCGCCGTCCAGCGGGAACACGGGGATGGCCAGCGGCAGGTCGACGGCCTTGCGGTATCCCGTGGGCATGGCGCGCTCCCTAGCTGAACAGGATCGCCGACAGCCGCCGGCGTCCCTGCCTGGCCACGTCCGAGGTCGCGCCGGCGGCCTCGAACACCTGCAGAAGTTGCTTGCGCGCCGCCTCGTCGTTCCACGACCGGTCGCGCTCGATGATGGTCAGCAACTGGTCGGCGGCGTCCCCGAAGCGACCCTGGCCGGCGAGGGCCCCGGCGAGGTCGAAACGGGCCTGGTGATCGTCCGGATCGCGGGCCAGCGCCTGCTCGAAGGCGGCGGTCTCGGCCGAGGCGCTCCGGGCGAGGGCCACGGCCGCCCGGGCGGCGTCGAGGTCCGGATCCTTCGCCTCCGGCGCGGCCATGGCGACGATCTCCGCCGCCTGGTCCATGTCGCCGCCGGCGATGTAGCAGCGGGCCAGGCCGCCGAGGGCCCGCGGGTTCGTCGGGTCCATCTGCAGCACCGACGCGTAGCCCTGGGCCGCGCCGCCCATGTCGCCGAGGTCGAAGGACTCCTTCGCCTGGGCGAGGACCTCGTCGATCTCCGAGGCCGGCGGGGGGCCGGCGAGACGGTCGATGAAGCGACGGATCTCGCTCTCCGGCTGGGCGCCCTGGAAACCGGTCACCGGCTGGCCGTCGACGAAGGCGTAGACGGTCGGGATCGACTGCACGCGCAGCTGGCCGGCGAAGCCCGGATTGCGGTCGACGTCGATCTTGACGAGCTTCACCGCGCCCTTCGCCTCGCGGACCACCTTCTCCAGCACGGGAGTCAGCTGGCGGCAGGGGCCGCACCAGGTGGCCCAGAAGTCGACGATGACGGGCTGGGTCCGGGAGGCCTCGACGACGTCGGCCATGAAGGTCGCGTCGGAACCTTCCTTGATGAGGTCTTCGGGGAGGGGCGTTTCGCCGATCAGGGACATGCAGGCTTCCGTGAGGCCGGCGCGGGCGGCCGGTCCGGGGTCAACGTTTCGGCTCCAAGATGGTCTCAAGGACGCCGGGCTTCAATGTTTCAGACCACTTCCATGGCCGCGAAGTCGACAATCAGGGGGGTGACGCCCAGGGCCGACAGGAACCGCCGGAAGCCGGCCTGCGACACCGCCGTCGTGGCCGTGTTGGTCAGCGGATGGAAGTTGACGGGATCGGCCTTCGCCAGCGCCGCGTCGAGCACGAAGCGCACGCGGCGGCCGGTGTCGTTGATCAGGCCGAAGGCGGTGACCGAACCGGGCGTGACGCCCAGCGTCGCGAGCATCAGCTCCGGGCTTCCGAACGACAACCGCGCCGAGCCGATGACCGGGTGCAGGCGCTTGAGGTCGATACGGGTCTCGCCGAGGGCCGAGATCAGCCAGAGCTGGCCCTTCGCGTCCTTCAGGAACAGGTTCTTGGTATGGCCGCCGGGCAGCGACGCCTTGATCTCCTCCCCCTCGCCGACCCGGAACACGGCCGGATGGTCGAGGGTGGAATGGGCGATCCCCTCGGCGTCGAGGAAGGCGATGAGGTCGGCGCGGGTCTTCATGGCCCGTCCATAGCCAATGCGCGGGCCTTGCGGAACCGGGCGCGCCGCGCCAGAGGTGCGCGCGGAACGAACGCCGGAGACGACGGCCATGGACATGGAACTGGAGTGCTACCCGACCAGCCTGCGGCCGCCGGACATCGTGCCCGGCCGCCCGCAGCGCGCCTGGATGGAAGGCTTCATCGACCGGCACGCCTACCGCTGCCTGCCGCTGACCATGGCCAACACCAGCGGCTGGGAGATCCTGTGCCCGGTCGGCTTCACCGCCGAATGGAACGGGGGGCCGGACCAGGCCGACATCAGCTTCCGGTCCGACCATCCGCACCCCGACTTCCACGACCTGGTGAAGAGCCACTTCTCGCGCGGGATCATCACCTTCCACCCCGGCTACCTGTTCCGCACGCCGCCGGGCTGGTCGATGTGGGTCCAGGGCGCGCCCAACCACGTCAAGGACGGCATCCAGGCGCTGCAGGGCCTGGTCGAGACCGACTGGCTGCCGTTCCCCTTCACGATGAACTGGATCTTCACCCGGCCGGGCCGGGTGCGTTTCGAGAAGGGCGAGCCGTTCTGCTTCATCACCCTGATCCAGGACCGCCAGCTGGGCGAGGTGCAGCCCGTCACGAAGTCGCTCGACGCCAACACCGAGCTGCGCGGGCAGTACGACGCCTGGTACCGCCAGCGGCAGGACTTCAACACCCGCCTCGCCAAGTCGGACCCGGCGGCGATGAAGGACGCCTGGCAACGCTACTATTTCAAGGGCGAGCTGCCCGAGGACACCGGCCCGGCCCCCGCCGGCCACGTCAACAAGCGGCGGCTCAAGGCGCCGAAACTGGGCGTCTAGAGGCGACGAAAAAATCTGGCGGGGGGACGCTTGCAAAGGCCCGGACCCTCTGCCATAAGCCGCCTCTCGATTTTCGGGGCGTCCACAACGCCTTGGGAGCGCGGGCGTAGCTCAGGGGTAGAGCACAACCTTGCCAAGGTTGGGGTCGTGAGTTCGAATCTCATCGCCCGCTCCATTTACGAAGATCGGACGTGAAGAAGGCCGGGCGAAAGCCCGGCCTTTCCCGTTTAGGCCTCCCGGACCGCACGTCCCGGTTTGAAACGCTTTCTTTGGAACTCGGTCCGATAGTGCCCGCCTGTAATTCTCCAGAACGGGGAGTGGGGGCGTGTTCAAGGTGTTTTCGTGTCTCGTGAACGAGCACGACTACGGGATGGTGGCGATCGCGGGCCTGGTGTGCCTGTGCGCCTCGCTGACGGCGTTCCGTCTGTACTCGCGGATGAACGGCGCCCGCGGCCTGGCCCGCGCGGCCTGGCTGCTGTTCACCGCCCTGGTCGCCGGATCGGGCGTCTGGGCGACCCACTTCCTCGGCATGCTGGCCTATGAGCCGGGCGTGAAGACCGGCTTCTCGCCGACCGGCACCATCATGTCGCTGATGGTCTCGGTGCTGTTCATGGGCGCCGGCTTCTTCGCCGCCACCGCCAACCGCGAGCGCGACTTCGTCAACCAACTGGCCGGCGGCCTGCTGATCGGCCTCGGCGTCGGCGCCATGCACTACACCGGCATGTCGTCCTTCGTGACCCAGGGCCACATGGTCTGGGAGAGCGCGACCATCGGCGCCTCGGTCATGCTCGGCGTCGTCGGCGCCTCGCTGGCCCTGCTGACCGCCCAGGACGGGCGCGGCTTCGTCCGGCAGGCGCTGGGCGGCGGCTTCCTGACCCTGGCCGTCTGTGCGCTGCACTTCACCGGCATGGGCGCGATCACCATCATTCCGGACGCCACGGTGGTGGTGCCCGACCAGCTGTTCTCCGGCGGCCTGATGACCCTGGCCGTGACCAGCATCACCGGCCTGATCGTGCTGGCCGGCCTGGGCGCGGTGTTCATCGAGTCCCAGACCACCCAGTCTGCGCTCGAGCGCATCCGCACCCTGGCCAACGCCGCCTACGAAGGCATCGTCGTCGTCCAGCAGGGCACCATCAAGGACGCCAACGCCGCCTTCTGCGACCTCGCCGGCGCCGAGCTGGACGACCTGGTCGGCAAGCCGCTCATGGACGGCATGCTGATCTTCGACGACGCCAAGGGCGTGCACACCGACGGCGCCGAGCGTCGCGAGGGCCGCATGCAGCCGGTCGACGGCGGCAAGTCGATCCCGGTCGAGATCTTCGCCCGGCTGATGGACGACGGCGCCCGGGCCGAGACGCGCGGCCTGACCGTGCTGGCCATCCGCGACCTGCGCGAGCGGCGCTCGGCCGAGGAGAAGATCCGCTATCTGGCCGAGCATGACGGCCTGACCGGCCTGCCCAACCGCAACGCGCTGCAGGCGCGGCTGGCGGCGACCCTCGACCGCGTCGAGGCCTCGGGCGAGCGGCTGTCGCTGATCTGCGTCGACCTCGACCACTTCAAGGAGGCCAACGACCTGCACGGCCACCTGGCCGGGGACGCTGTGCTGGTCGAGGCGGCCCGCCGTCTGCAGGACAGCATCGCCTCGCCGTCGTTCGCGGCCCGTCTCGGCGGCGACGAGTTCGTCGTCGTCCACGTCACCGACCAGGACCACGACCATGCGACCGCGGCCTCGGAACTGGCCGGCCACCTGCTCGAGGCGCTGCGCGAGGGCATGGTCTACGAAGGCCAGGAGCTGGCCATGGCCGCCAGCCTGGGCGTGTCGCTGTTCCCCGACGACGGCCGCACCGGCGAAGCCCTGCTGGCCAACGCCGACATGGCGCTCTACCGCGCCAAGGAAAGCGGCCGCGGCGCCTTCCGCTTCTTCAAGCGCGAGATGGACGAGACCATCCGCGAGCGTCGCAACCTCGCCCGCGAACTGCGCCAGGCGATCGCCGACGAGGACCTGGTCGTCCACTACCAGCCGCAGGCCCGCGCCTCCGACGGCGAGATCTGCGGCTTCGAGGCCCTGGTGCGCTGGAAGCATCCCGTGCGCGGCATGATCCCCCCGGTCGACTTCATCCCGCTGGCCGAGGAGACCGGCCTGATCGTCCCGCTGGGCGAATGGGTGCTGCGCAAGGCCTGCGCCGAGGCGGCGACCTGGAGCAAGCCGCTGAGCATCGCGGTCAACCTGTCGCCGCTGCAGCTGAACCAGCAGAACCTGCCGCAACTGGTGCACGAGATCCTGATCGAGTCCGGCCTGTCGCCGATGCGGCTCGAGCTGGAGGTCACCGAGAGCGCCCTGTTCAAGGACTACCAGCGCGCGCTCGACAACCTGCGCCGGCTGAAGGCCCTGGGCGTCCGCATCGCCATGGACGACTTCGGCACCGGCTTCTCGTCGCTGTCCACCCTGCAGTCGTTCCCGTTCGACAAGATCAAGGTCGACAAGAGCTTCGTCGAGAACATCCATCGCGACGAGCGGGCCACCGTCATCGTCAGGGCCGTGCTGGGCCTGGGCCGCAGCCTGGACATCCCGGTGGTCGCCGAGGGCGTCGAGACGCCCGAGCAGCTGGAGTTCCTGCGCGGGGAGTCCTGCGCCGAGGTGCAGGGCTACGCCATCGGCCGCCCGGCGCCGGCGGACACCCTGGCCGCCTGGACGGACGGCGGGACGCGCGGCTTCGAGATCAAGGCCACCGCGGGCGAGCAGGTGGTCGAACCGAAGATGCCGCGCCGGCGCAGGAAGGCGGCGTAGGCGGACCCCGGCCACTTCCGTCACTCGCGGACATGTTCCGGGGACCCATGAACACCGCTCATGACACAAAGGGCGCGGATCGCTCCGCGCCCTCTTCGTTCGGATCATTTCGCATGAGCCATCGCGACAAGCGCGAGGGCGACGGATGAACCGGATGCCGGCCGGGCCCTACCGCCGCCTCAGGCCGCCGAGCACGCCGCGCAGGATCTCGCGGCCGAGCTGGCTGGCGACCGTGCGGACCAGCGTCTTGCCGAAGGCCTCGCCCATGCTCTGGCGGTTCGAGCGCCGGGGCGCCGGATCGCGGTCGTAACGGTCGCGACGCGCCTGCTCCTTCTCCCAGGCCTTCTCGTCGGCCTCGCGGCGACGGGCGGCCTCGGCCTCGGCGGCGGCCGTCTCGGCCTGGCGGGCGGCCTGCTCGGCGCGCGCCTTCAGCATCTCTTCCGCCGACTCGCGATCCACCGCCCGGTCGTAGAGGCCGCGCACCGGGCTCTGGGCCACCACCGCCTGACGTTCGGCCTCGGTCGCCGGTCCGAGGCGCGAGGCCGGCGGGCGGATCTTCGTCAGGGCGGTGACCGTCGGCGCGCCCTTCTCGTCCAGCACCGAGACCAGCGCCTCGCCGACGCCGAGGTTCTGGATCGCCTCGGCGGTGTCGAAGGCCGGGTTGGGCCGGAAGCTGGCCGCCGCCGCACGAAGACCCTTCTGCTCGGCCGGGGTGTAGGCGCGCAGCGCGTGCTGCAGGCGGTTGCCCAGCTGCGCCAGCACCGTCTCGGGGATGTCCGCGGGGTTCTGGGTGACGAAGTAGATGCCGACGCCCTTCGACCGGATCAGCCGCACGACCTGCTCGACCTTCTCCAGAAGGGCCTTCGGCGCGTCGCGGAACAGCAGGTGCGCCTCGTCGAAGAAGAAGACCAGGCGGGGCTTGTCGGTGTCGCCGACCTCCGGCAGGTCCTCGAACAGCTCCGACAGCAGCCACAGCAGGAAGGTGGCGTAGAGCCTCGGGCTCTGGATCAGGCGGTCGGCGGCGAGGATCGAGACCACGCCCCGGCCCGAGCCGTCCACCCGCATCAGGTCGGACAGCTGCAGGGCCGGCTCGCCGAACAGGTTCTTCGCCCCCTGGGTCTCCAGCGTCAGCAGGCCGCGCTGGATGGTGCCGACGGTGGCGGCGGAGACGTTGCCGTACTCGGCGTCGATCGCCTTCTCGTTCTCGGCGACGTACTTGAGCGCCGCCTGCAGGTCCTCGAGGTCCAGCAGCAGCAGGCCCTCGGCGTCGGCCACCTTGAAGACGATGTTGAGCACGCCCTCCTGGACGTCGTTCAGCTCCAGCAGGCGCGACAGCAGCAGGGGTCCCATCTCGGAGATTGTCGTGCGGACCGGGTGGCCCTTTTCGCCGAACAGGTCCCAGAAGATGACCGGCGGCGCGTCGGGGCGAAGCTCCAGGTTCATGCCGGCGGCGCGGGCCAGCAGTTTCTCGCCCGGACTGCCCGGCTGGCAGATGCCGGACAGGTCGCCCTTCACGTCGGCCGCGAAGACGGGCACGCCCGCGTCGGAGAAGGCCTGGGCGAGGATCTGCAGCGTCACCGTCTTGCCCGTGCCGGTCGCGCCGGCGACCAGGCCGTGGCGGTTGGCGCGGTCGAGCCGCATCGTCTCGGGCCTGTCGGACCAGCCGACGAACAGAAGTCCCGGATCGACGGCGCCCGTCATGGCGTTCTCCCTGTTGCTGCCGGGGCGAAGCTAGGCCGGGCCGGGAGCTTCGCCAAGCCGCCGGATTGACGGCCCGTCGACCGGCCGCGACAGTCCCGCCGATTCCACCGGGGAACCGTCATGGCCAGAGCGCCCGCCAAGCCCGCCGCGCCGCGCAAGCGAACCCCTCCGAAGG
This sequence comes from uncultured Caulobacter sp., assembly GCA_937991555.1. GTDB lineage: Bacteria > Pseudomonadota > Alphaproteobacteria > Caulobacterales > Caulobacteraceae > Caulobacter. Next base: position 1,285 of record CALKHU010000220.1, on the reverse strand, counting down.
AGACCGTGGCGGCCGTGGCGCCGAACCCCCCTGCCGGCGGCGACGGCATCACCCGCAACGCGGTGGTCATCCTGGCGGTGGTGGCGACAGGCTGCGCGCTGTGGCTGACGCGGGGGATCCTGACCCCGCTCGCCCTGGCGATGTTCCTGGCGATCATGGTCGACAGCTTCGCGCGGCGGCTCGAGAGACAGTGGCCGCGGCTGCCGGACGCCCTGTCGCTCCTCTGCGCCATCCTGCTGTCGCTGGTCATCTTCGGGGTCAGCGCCGTGGTCGTCGCCGCCAACGCGGCGCAGTTCGCCGGCAAGCTGGACGTCTACCAGGCGCGCCTGGACGAGCTGATCGTCCAGTTCGGCGGGGTGTTCGCCTTCGCCGGGGTCGACGCGCCGGCCTCGATCGCCGAGCTGGTGCGGCGGGTGAACCCGGCCCAGTTCCTGTCCAGCCTGGTCAACGGCCTGCGCGGCTTCGGCAGCGACGCGCTGTTCGTGCTGATCTACCTGGGCTTCATCATCGCCGCGCGGCGCGGCTTCAAGCGCAAGATCGTCGCCCTGTTCCCGCACAACCGCGAGCGCGACGAGGCGCTCAAGGTGTTCAACCGGATCCGCTTCGGGGTCGAGCGCTACCTCTGGGTCCAGACCGTGACCGGGCTGATGATCGCGGTGGCCTCCTGGGCCGGGATGATGGTCATCGGGCTCGACAACGCCCTGTTCTGGGCCTTCCTGATCTTCCTCGCCTCCTACATCCCGATCATCGGCGGCATCGTCGGCGTGGCCTTCCCGGTGGTCTTCGCGCTGCTGCAGTTCCAGAGCCCCTGGTGGGCGCTGGGCCTGCTGGTCTTCCTGCAGACGGTGCAGGCCGTCGTCGGCAACGTCATCACGCCCCGCATGCAGGGCGACAGCCTGAACATCGACCCGGTGGTGGTGCTGCTGGCCCTGGCCGCCTGGGGACTGCTCTGGGGCCTGCCCGGCATGTTCCTGTCCACCCCGCTGACGGTGATGGCGATGATCATCCTGGCCGAGTTCGACGGGTCGCGCTGGATCGCCATCCTGATGAGCGAGAACGGCGATCCCCAGGGGCTCGACGAGAACGGACGCCACCGTCGCGGGCGCCTGTTCGGAGATTCTCGCGAGAACACTTGAACCCCGCCGTTCGGCGCCTATCTCAGCCTTGTCCGGGACGCACTCCCCTGCCAGACCGGACCGGGCGCCTCTCCCCTCCCCCCCGAACGGGCGCCCCAAGAATACATCGGCCACCCCCCCCGCCGGTGTTCGTAGCGCCGCCGGATCCC
>CALKHU010000219.1 GCA_937991555.1 uncultured Caulobacter sp. | reverse complement strand
CGTGTGACCTTTGCCTTCGGAGGGCAACGCTCTATCCAGCTGAGCTACGGGTGCGGATCGCTGGCGGAGGCGGGTCTTTAGCCGATGTCGGGGCCCGGCGCTAGCCCGCCGCGAGCCAGACGAAGCGGACGACGAACAACGCCGCCAGCAGGTAGAGCAGCCAGTCGGCCGGGCGCGCCTGTCCCCGCGCCAGTTTCAGCACGGCGTGGGCGATGATGCCGAGGGCGAGGCCGTTGGCGATCGAGAAGGTCAGCGGGATGGCGGCCAGAGTCAGGAAGCCGGGAATGGCGACCATCGGATCGGTCCAGTCGCTCTCGACCAGCGGCGCCATCATCATCGCCCCGACCAGGATCAGGGCCGGCGCGGTGGCGGCCGGCGGGATGGCCTGGGCGAAGGGCGCCAGGAACATGGCGACCAGGAACAGCAGCCCCACGACCACGGCGGTCAGGCCCGTTCGCCCGCCCGCGGCCACGCCGGCGGCGCTCTCGATGTAGCTGACCGTTGTCGTCGTACCGGCGACGGCCCCGACCATGGTCGCCGCGGAATCGGTGACCAGCACCTTGTTCAGCCGGGGGATCTCGCCGGTCCCGGGGTCGACGATTCCGGCCCGCTTGCTGACCGCCACCAGGGTGCCGACGTTGTCGAACAGGTCGACGAACAGGAACACGAACAGGATCTCGACCAGGGCCAGGGTCAGGCCGCCGCCGCCGAGGCCGAGCGCGGCGGGGACGTCGAGCCGGAAGGCGGTCGAGGTCAGGGCCTCGACGCTGTAGGGCGCGGGATCGAACGCGACCTGCCCCAGCCCCCAGGCCAGCAGCGTCGTGGCCAGGATGCCGACCAGCATCGCGGCGCGGATACGCCAGACGAGCAGGGCGCCGGTCACCGCGAGGCCGAACGCCGCCAGCGCCGCAGACGGCGCGGTCAGGTCCCCCAGCGCCACCGTGGTGGCCGGGTCGGCGACGACCAGGCCGGCGCTGCGCAGGCCGATGAAGGCGATGAACAGGCCGATGCCGGCGGCGATGGCGGCGAACAGCTCCCTGGGGATGGCGCTGACGATCATCCGGCGGACGCCGGCGAAGGTGAGCAGGAGGAAGGCGACGCCGGACAGGAAGACGCAGCCGAGCGCGGTCTCCCACGGCAGGCCCATGCCCTTGACCACCGTGTAGGTGAAGTAGGCGTTCAGGCCCATGCCGGGCGCCAGGGCGATCGGATAGTTGGCGAACAGGCCCATCATGATCGAGCCGAAGGCCGCCGCCAGGCAGGTCGCCGCCGCCGCGCCCGCCGCCGGCATGCCGGCGTCGGCCAGGATCGTCGGGTTGACCAGGATGATGTAGGCCATGGTCAGGAAGGTCGTGACCCCGGCCATCACCTCGGTGCGAACGGCGACGCCGTTCTCCCTGAGCCGGAAGATCCGCTCCAGCATGCCCTGCCCTCCTTCTTCCCCGGGCGGACGTTAGGCGCCGCATGGGCCGGCGGCAAGGCGGCCGCCGTGACACCGCCCGGCGGCGCGGATAGAACGACGCCTCCACCGGAGTCCCGACCTTGAAGCTGCCCGCCCCGTTCATCCAGCTGCCGCTGTCGTTCGACGCCGAGGCGCTGGCCGCCGAGATCGCCGCCCTGGGCGAAGAGAACTGGTTCCCCCATCCCGCCGGCTATGCGGGCAACGACTACCTGCCGCTGGTGTCCGCAGGCGGCGTGGTCACCGGCGAGTCGCCGACCGGACCGATGGCCCCGACGCCGCTGCTGCTGAAGAGCCCGTACCTGATGCAGGCGCTGGAGAGTCTCGGCGCCGTCTGGGGGCGCTCGCGGCTGATGCGGCTGCAGGGCAACGCCGAGGTCACGCCGCACGCCGACCTCGGCTACTACTGGCGCGACCGCCTGCGCGTGCATGTGCCGGTCGTCACCTTCCCGGAGGTGCGCTTCCGGGTGGGCCCGGCCGAGATCAACATGGCCGCCGGCGAGGCGTGGGTGTTCGACACCTGGCTGCCGCACCGCGTCAGCAACGAGACCGGCAAGGCGCGCATCCACCTCGTGGCCGACACGGTCGGCGGGCCGCGGTTCTGGGACCTGTTCCAGGCCGGCAAGCCGCACGGCATGACCCTGCCCGACTGGGCGCCGCGACAGGTCGCGCCGAGGCCCGGCCATGCCGCCCGCCTCGACATCGAGAAAGTCAACGCGCCGGCGGTGATGACGCCGTGGGAGGTGCGCGACCACATCCAGTTCCTGCTGCGCGAATCGCAGCCCGGGCCCTTGCAGCAGCAGGTGGGCGCCGTCCTGACGCCGTTCCACCGGGTCTGGCGCGCGCTGTGGGCCCAGCACGGCGACGCCCCCGAGGCCGAGGGCCACTACCGGCAGGCGCTGAACGTGGTGTTCGAGGAGCTGCGCAAGGCCGGCGCGGAGCAGCTGAGGCTGATCAATGGAGCCAGCTTCATGGCCGGCTTCCAGGGCCTGGTCATCAACCCCGGCCTGGCGTCGAACAGCGGCTCGGCCCTGGCCGAGGACCGCGCCAGCGGCGCGGTCTCCCGGCCGGCGGTGCTGAACTAGGACGGCCCGCGCTTCAGTTCATCCTGAAGCGGATCGGCACCGACTTCGGCCCGCAGACGAAGCCCGCCTCCATCCGGCGCGGCGTGCCGTCGAGTTCGACGCTTTCCAGCCGCGGCAGCAGCTCTTCCCACAGCACCCGCATCTCCATGCGCCCCAGATGCTGGCCGAGGCAGACGTGCGCCCCGTAGCCGAAGGCGACGTGCTTGTTGGGCGACCGCTCGATGTCGAAGCGGAACGGATCGTCGAACACCGTCTCGTCGCGGTTGCCCGACGGATAGCTGAGGTAGAGCCAGTCGCCCTTGGCGATCTTCCTGCCCGCCACCTCGGCGTCGGCTGTCGCCGTGCGCATGAAGTGCTTCACGGGCGTTTCCCAGCGGATCGATTCCTCGACCAGGCCCGGGATCAGGCCCGGATTCTCCTTCACCTTTCGGAACTGGTCGGGGTTTTCGGCCAGGGCCCACATGGCGCCGGAGGTCGTGTTGGACGTCGTGTCATGGCCGGCGGTCGCGGCGATGATGTAGTAGCTCATCGCCTCGAGATGGCCGAGCGGCTGGCCTTCGATCTGGCCGTTGGCGATGACGCTGGCCAGGTCGTTGCGGGGGTTCTTCCGGCGATCCTCGGTCATGGCGTTGAAGTAGGTCATGAAGTCGACGACCGTCGCCTGGACGTTGGCGATGCCGGCGTCGACGTCGGTGACGGCCCCGCCCGAGCGGTTGAGTTCCGGGTCGGCGCTTCCGAACAGCTCCTGGGTCAGCTTGAGCATCCGCGGCTCGTCGCACTCGGGCACGCCGAGGACTTCCATGATCACGTGCAGCGGGTAGAGGAAGGCGACATCCCGCGCGAAATCGCAGCTATCGCCCTTCTCCGCCATCCGGTCGATGAAGCCGCGGGCGATCTCGCGGATCCGCCCCTCGAGCTGCCGCAGGTTCTGCGGCAGGAACCAGGCCTGGGTCAGGCGGCGGTAGGCGAAGTGGTCCGGGTTGTCCATCTGGACCAGCGAGCGGACGAGGTGGGGCGAGCCGCCGGTCAGCTGGCGCACCTTCAGGTCGGCCTCGATCGGCGTGACCACGGTCGCGCGGTCGCCGTTGTGGAACAGCTCGTTCTGCTTCTCGACCTCCTGGATGTCCGCGAAGCGGGTGACCACCCAGAACGGATCGAAGCCCTCGGGCTGGGCCTGCTCGAGCGGCGCGTTGGCGCGCAGCCAGCGGAACGCGTCATGGGACCGGTCCCAGTTTGCGTAGGCCTTGGGGTCGACGATGGTGTTGGCGATGTCCTGCGGAATCATCCCTGGCTCCGATGATGGTCGCGCCGCTCTCACGGGCGGCCTCGGGACAAAGGCTAGCATTCAGTTGCTATACGTCCAACAAATAAGTTAGGGTCCCCCCATGCCCGATCGCGACACGATCACAGCCAGGCGAACCCAGGCCGAACGCCGGGACGAATCCGAACGCCGCCTGCTGCGGGCGGCGGTGGAACTGATCGCCGACCACGGCGTCAGCGCGGCCACTTTCGAGGCTGTGGGCCAGCGGGCCGGCTACAGCCGGGGCCTGGCGACACAGAAGTTCGGTTCCAAGCAGGGGATGATCGAGGCCCTGATCGCCCGCCTGCACGAACAGCAGGACGAGGCCCTCGCGCAGGCCGGCATCGACCGCGCCCCCGGCTTCGAGGCCCTGCTCGGTTACGTCGACCACTACCTGCGCCAGCTCGGCAAGGACGCCGAGAGCCGCGCCTACTTCATGCTGCTGGCCGACGCCATCTCGGACCTGACCGCGCTCCGGGCGGCGTTCGAGGCGTCCCACCGGCGGGTCGAGCGTCTGCTGGAGACGATCGTCATCCGCGGGCAGGACGAGGGCGCGATCCGGGCCGACCTCGATCCTGACGCCGCCGCGCTGATGGTCGGCAGCCTGCTGCTCGGCCTGTCCGTCCAGAGCCTGGTCGATCCGAACATGGACCTCGACCCTATCCGCGAAACCAGCCTCGCCACCCTGAGGCTCAGCTTCGCCGCCCAACCGGGACCGCGCCCATGACCGCCGACGCCTACAAGACCTGGCAGTGCCGCACCTGCGGCTACATCTACGACGAAGAGGCCGGAGACCCGGCCGAAGGCCTGGCCCCCGGCACCCGCTGGGCGGACATCCCGGCCGACTGGATCTGCCCGATGTGCGGCACGCCGAAGTCCGACTTCGACATGATCGAGCTGTAGCGGAGGCCGTGCGTCCTTCGACACGCCCGCTGCGCGGGCTGCTCAGGATGACGTTGTCAGGAGGCTATCCACGCACGTCATGCTGAGCAGCGCTCGAAGAGCGCGTGTCGAAGCACGCAAGGACCTCAGTCCCGCGTCGGGCTGAGCGCGGCGGGGTTATCGTACGTCAGGGCCATGAACACGTCCTCGAGGTCGGGGTCCTCGGTGGCGATGTCCTTGATGTGCAGCCCGCTGGCCTTCACCGCGGCCAGCACCTGTTCGACGCTGGACTGACCGGTGCGGTAGGTGACGGCGAACGAGCCCCCGCCGCGCAGCTTCGTCTCGAAGCCGGCCAGGTCGGGCGCGGTCGCCACCGGTTCCTCCGGCGTCACCACGACGTTGCGCGTGTCGAGGCGGCGGAGCAGCGTCTCGGTAGGCTCGCAGGCGGTGACCTCGCCGCGGTTGATGATGGCGATCTGGTCGCAGAGCTCCTGCGCCTCTTCCAGGTAGTGGGTCGTCAGCACGATGGTGACGCCCTTGCGGTTCAGGTCGACGACGTAGTTCCACAGCTGGCGGCGCAGCTCGACATCGACGCCGGCGGTCGGCTCGTCGAGGATCAGCACCGGCGGGCTGTGCACCATCGCCTTGGCCACCATCAGGCGGCGCTTCATGCCGCCCGACAGCATGCGGACATAGGCGCCCGCCTTGTCGGAGAGGCCGAGGGCGGCGAGCAGCTCGTCGGTCTTCCGCTCGCTCCGGGGCACGCCGTACATCCCGGCCTGGACCTCGAGCGACTCTCGCGGGGTGAAGAAGACGTCGGCCGCCAGTTCCTGGGGCACCACGCCGATGGCGGCGCGGGCGTCGCGCGAGCGCTCGTCGATGTCGCGGTCCCAGATCCGCACCGTGCCGGACGTCTTCTTCACCAGTCCGGCGAGGATGTTGATGAAGGTCGACTTGCCCGCCCCGTTCGGTCCCAGCAGTCCGAAGATCGAGCCCCGCGGAATCTTCAGGTCGATGCCGTTGAGGGCCTGTTTCGGCGGGGTGGTCTTGGTGCCGGCGTAGGTCTTGTAGAGGCCTTCGGCTTCGATGGCGTAGTCGGGGAGCTGCATGGGGACCCGGATCGTTGACGCCAAAGCGGCGCGTCGCATAGGTATGCCTCGCGCGCCGTCCAGCCAAGGCCGGCCTCGCGCTTTGCACGGAAGACCCTCCATGGCCCGCAAGCCCCGAGCGACCACGCCCACCGAGACCCCGCTGCCGCAGGCCGCCGCCTATCCGGCGCCGGAAACGGTGGCGGTCCGATCGCACCGCATCGCCTGCGACGGCGTCGGCGGCGCGCTGGGGCATCCGCGCGTCTGGCTGGAAATGGGCGAGGCCGGCTGGGTCGACTGCCCCTATTGCGACCGCCGCTTCGTCGCCGCGACGGCGGCGGGCGACGAGGACGAGCGCCTCGCGCCGGGCGTCTACGAGGGTTCGGCCGGCCATTGAGGTCCGCTTTCCGCGAACCGGAGGGCTGACCCGCCGGGCGCGCGGACCTAAGGTCGGCGGATGAGCAACGCCGACACCTTCCGGAGCCTGCACGCCTCCGGCTTCCTCATCCTTCCCAACGCCTGGGACGCCGGCTCCGCCCGCGTCATCGAGACCCTGGGCGCAAGGGCGGTGGCGACATCCAGCGCCGCCGTCTGCTGGGCGCACGGCTACGCCGACGGCCACCACCTGCCGGTGGACTTCCTGGTCGCGACGGTGCGCGAGATCACCCGCGTGGTGTCGATCCCGGTGACCTGCGATTTCGAAGGCGGCTATGCCGATGGCCCGGGCCAGGTGGCGGAAAACGTCGCCAGGGTCATCGACGCCGGCGCGGTGGGGATCAACATCGAGGACGGGCGCGAGGCGCCCGAGCGGCTGGCGGCGAAGATCGCGGCGGTGCGCGAGGCGGCCGCAAGGGCCGGCGTCGACCTGTTCGTCAACGCCCGCACAGATGTCTTCCTGAAGGGCCTGGCCGAGGGCGAGGCGGCCGTGGCCGAGACCCTTCGGCGCGCCGCGCTCTACCGGAACGCCGGCGCCGACGGACTGTTCGCGCCATTCGTCGTCGAGGAGGCCCATATCGCCGCGATCGCCGGGGGCTGCGGCCTGCCGCTGAACGTCATGGCGCGGCCCGGCCTGCCGGCGGCGGCGCGCCTGGAGGCGCTGGGCGCCCGGCGCCTGTCGTCGGCGACGGGCCTCGCCCGGGCGGCGCTCCAGGCGCTGAAGACGGCGACGACGGCCTGGCTCGGGACGGGCGATTCGGACGCGCTGGCCGCCGCCGGCGGCGAGCCGACGGACTACAACAGGCTGTTCCTGTAGGTTCCCCCTCCCGTCGTCATGGCCCGGCTCGTCCGGGACACCCCTGCGTGGTGAGGCGGAAGGGTGGTTGCGTGGTTCGACACGCGCTCTTCGAGCGCTGCTCACCATGACTTGGAGAGTAGCCTTCTGAACACGTCATCCAGAGCAGCCGCGAAGCGGCATGTCGAAGGACGCACGGTATCGGCGGTGTTCATGGGTGGTCCGAACAAGGCGGGCCATTACGGGGTGCGGGGAGCGGTTTCGCTACAGGCCCCCGAACGGAACCACCTTGTTGTCGGCGTCGTGACCGATGTCCGCGGCCCCCAGGAACGCGATCCCCGAGCGCTCGCACCAGAAGCGGACGATCTCCTCCGGCGTCATGCCGAAGTCGGCCGTCGGGTTTTCGTCCACGTAGCAGCGGCCGAGCCGGACGCCCTTCACGCGGCGGATCGCGGGGCTGCCGGTGACATGGAACATCGTACGGTCGATTCGATAGGCGTACTCGCCGACCTCCTCGATCATCAGCACGTGGTCGGTCAGGTCCGGCTCGAGCGGCGTGCCGAGCAGCTGGCTGAGGACGATCAGGTTGAAGGCGGCGACCTTCTCGCCGGGGACCAGCGAGCCTTCGAGCGCCGAGCGGTTCCGGTCGACCAGCCAGTCCAGCGCCCGGCCGACGGCGGCGTCGCCGCCGGCGCGGCGGATGTCATGCGGCAGGGGGCCGTGGACCACGTGCGGAAACCCCGCCCGGTAGAGGCCGGCCAGCAGCGCGCCGCCGTCGCTGTACCCCATGAAGGTCTTCCCGCGCGCGGCTTCGGTCAGACCGGCCAGGATCGCGTCGGCCGGGCGGGCCGCGCCGTAGCCGCCGCGCGCGAACCAGACCGCGTCGATGGTCGGGTCATTGGCGATGCGCAGGAAGCCCTCGGCCCGCTCGGCGTCGGTCCCGGCGAAGTGGCCGTGGCGGAGGAAGCACTGCGGATCGAACACCAGCTCGACCCGGTCGCCATACCGCGCCCGCGTGAAGGCGGCGACCTCGTCGGGCACGGCGGGGTCGATGAAGGACGAGGGCGCGACCACGCCGATCCTGACCGTCTCGCCCATGCCGCCCCGCGTCATTCCGGCCGTTTGCCGCCCTCGTCCCGACCGTATATTGGCCGGACATGCTTCGTGACAGACCCTACTTCTTCTCCGGCATCGGCGGCAGCGGCATGCTGCCCCTGGCCCTGATCGTCCAGGCCATGGGCGTGCGCGTCGAAGGCTCGGACCGGGCGCTCGACAAGGGCATGACCGGGGCGAAGTTCCAGTTCCTCGCCGACCGCGGCGTCGGCCTGCACGCCCAGGACGGCAGCGGCGTCGTCAGCGCCGACCAGGTCGTCGTGGCCAGCGCCGCCGTGGAGGAGACCGTGCCGGACATGGTCCGCGCGCGGGAGCTGGGCGCGACCGTCCTGCGCCGGCCGGAACTGCTGGCCGACCTGTTCAACAGCGCCCCGCGCTCGGTCGGCGTCGCCGGCACCAGCGGCAAGTCGACGACGACGGCGATGATCGCCTGGATCCTGCACAGCCTCGGCCAGAAGCCGACGGTCATGAACGGCGCGGTGATGAAGAACTTCGTCACCGACGAGATCCCGTTCGCCAGCGCCCTGGTCGGGAGCGGCGACCTGTTCGTCAGCGAGGTCGACGAGAGCGACGGTTCGATCGCGCGCTACGACGCGACGGTGGCGGTGATCAACAACATCTCCGAGGACCACAAGTCGATGGACGAGCTGCGGACCCTGTTCGCCGGCTATGCCGACCGCGCCCACCGGGTGGTGCTGAACCTCGACAACGAGGAGACCGCGCTGCTGGCCAGCAAGGCCCGGCCCGAACGGCTGGTGACCTGGAGCCTGGGCGACCTGGGCGCGGACCTCGAGGCGTCGGACATCGCTCCCGCGCCGGAGTCGATCCGCTTCCGCCTGACCGGCCGCGACGGCCTCGACCTGCCGGTCACTTTGGGCGTGCCCGGCCGCCACAACGTCGCCAACGCACTGGCCGCGCTGGGCGCCGTGAAGGCCCTGGGCCTGGATGTCGCCGCCGCCGCCGCGGCGCTGGAAGGGTACAGCGGCGTGAAGCGTCGCCTGGAGGTGGTCGGCCGCCGCGGCGAGGTGACCGTCATCGACGACTTCGCCCACAACCCGGACAAGATCGCCGCCACGCTCGAGGCGCTGCACGCCTTCCCCGGGCGGCTGCTGGTCCTGTTCCAGCCGCACGGATTCGGCCCGCTGAGGATGATGCGGCGCGAGTTCGTCGACGGATTCGCCGCCGGCCTGGCCCCGGACGACGTGCTGCTGATGCCGCCGCCGGTCTATCACGGCGGCACGACCAGCCGGGACGTGACCAGCGAGGACATCGCCGCCGACATCGCCTCCGCCGGGCGCCGGGCCGAGGCTCTGGAGAGCCGCGAGGCCTGCGGCGACCGCCTTGTCGCGCTGGCCCGGCCGGGAGACCGGATCGTGGTCATGGGCGCCCGCGACGACACCCTCTCGACGTTCGCCGCCGAGCTGCTCGGCCGCCTGCCGGACTGACGCGATGAATGGCTGACCCGGCGCGAGTCAGCCACTACATTCGCCCGATGACCGACACCGCCGCGCCGCCCGCCGATGATCGCCCGCTGACCCAGGACGGCCCGCCCGTGCGGCTCTACCTGATCGACGGCTCGGGCTACATCTTCCGCGCCTATCATGCGCTGCCGCCGCTGACGCGGAAGTCGGACGGCCTGCCGGTCGGCGCCGTGCAGGGCTTCTGCAACATGCTGTTCAAGCTGTTGCGGGACACCAAGGACCAGCACGAACCGACACACCTGGCGGTGGTCTTCGACCATTCGGAGAAGACGTTCCGCAACAAGCTGTACGACCAGTACAAGGCCCACCGCCCGCCGCCGCCGGAGGACCTGATCCCGCAGTTCCCGCTGGTGCGCGAGGCGACCCGCGCATTCGGGGTTCCGTCGCTGGAGCTGCCCGGCTACGAGGCCGACGACATCATCGCCGCCTACGCCTGCAAGGTCCGCGACATGGGCGGCGAGGTGGTCATCGTATCGTCCGACAAGGACCTGATGCAGCTGGTCGGCGAGCGGGTGTCGATGCTCGACACCATGAAGAACCTCTTCATCGGGCCAGAGCAGGTGGTCGAGAGGTTCGGCGTCACGCCGGACAAGGTGGTCGATGTGCAGTCGCTGTGCGGCGACAGCGTCGACAACGTCCCCGGGGCGCCGGGGATCGGCGTCAAGACGGCCGCCCTGCTGATCAACGAGTACGGCGACCTCGACACCCTTCTCGCCCGGGCCGGCGAGATCAAGCAGGACAAGCGCCGTCAGACCCTGATCGATTTCGCCGACCAGATCCGCCTGTCGCGCCAGCTGGTCCAGCTCGACTGCGACACGCCGCTTCCCGCGCCGATCGAGGAGCTGGCGGTGCGCGATCCGGACGGCCCGACCCTGGCCGCCTTCCTCGAGCAGATGGAGTTCCGCACGCTGCAGCGCCGGGTCGGCGACGCCGCCGCCGGCGCCGGCATGCCGGCCCAGCC
>CALKHU010000218.1 GCA_937991555.1 uncultured Caulobacter sp. | reverse complement strand
TCGGCGCGGTGACGACGCGGCCGCCGGCGGCGTTCTCCTCGTTCACCGCCAGCGCCCAGAGGTTCACGAAGTCCATCGCCGCCAGCGGGTCGCTGATCGACTTCTCGATGCGGGCCATGATCGAGGCGTGCACCTGCCGCGCCCGCCGCTTCACGGCCAGGCCGCCGGGCAGGACGCCCTCCATCCGCACCCCGCGGTCGATGCAGGCCTCCATGGCCGCGTGGATCGCGTCGAGGCCGCTGTGGATCTCGGCCTCGGACCGCAGCACCCGTTCGTTGGCCATCATCACCTGGGCGATGGTCAGGCCGGCGGCGGCGGCCATGGCCAGCAGCTCCGCGCCGGACTCGAACGGGTAGGGCGCGGGCGGCCCCGTCTCGTCGCCGGTGTTGCGGAAGATCTCGTCCTCGTCGCGGACGAACCCGCCGCCGACCGAGAAGTAGGTACGGCCGGCCAGCACGGTCTCCCCGGCGAAGGCGGCGAAGCGCATCGCGTTGGGGTGCTGGGGCAGGCGCTCGCGCCCCGCCCAGACGACGTCGGAGGTTTCGTCGAAGGCGATCTCCGGGCCCGCCTCGCCGCCCAGCCGCATCCGTCCGCCCGCGCGCAGCGCCGCCAGGGCCGCGTCGCCGGCGTCCGGATCGAGCGTGGCGGGGTCGAAGCCCATCAGCCCCAGCAGGCAGGCGCGGTCGGTGGCGTGGCCGCGGCCGGTCAGGGCGAGCGAGGCGAACAGCTTCACCTCGACCCGTTCGACGCGGGCCAGCAGACCCTGCTCGCGCAGCAGGCCGACGAAGCGCGCGGCGGCGGTCATCGGCCCCATGGTGTGGGAGCTCGACGGCCCGACGCCGGGCTTGAAAAGGTCGAAGACGCTGACGGTCATGGCCTGGACCCCGGCCTGCGCCGGGGCCTTCGCGTCGCTACGGCTTCCGCTCGGCCTTCGTCGCGTCGCGGACGGCCTTGAACTCGACGCCCTCGCCCCATTCGGGCCAGCGCTGCGAATCGGCCAGGTCGCGGCCGAGGGCGAACAGCAGCTCGACATCGGCGGCCATGCCGGTCAGCGGCCAGCTCGGGTCGAAGTTGTCGGCCTGCTGGTGGTAGCGATCCTTGCGGTAGGCCTCGGCCGAGGCCTTGCCCGCCTCGACGCCGCCGTCGACCCAGTCCAGCCCGCCGCCGAACGAGATGGCCGGCACGCCGCGCTTGGCCAGCGAGAAGTGGTCGGAGCGGAAGAAGTAGCCGGCGTAGGTGTTGGGATCGGGCGTGTAGGTCCGCCCGCGCTCGGCCGCCTTGGCGACCAGCATGTCGAGCAGCTCCAGCCGGGTGCTGCCGGAGATGGTGAAGTCCTTGCTCGGGCCGAACACGTTCATGCCGTCGGCGTTGAGCACGCCGGCCGTCCTGGCCAGCGGATAGAGCGGGTTGGCGGCGTAGTATTCGGAGCCCAGCAGGCCCTTCTCCTCGGCCGTCACCCACAGGAAGACGATCGACCGCTCGGCCGGACCGGCGGCCTTCTGCAGGCGGGCCAACTCGAGCAGGCCGGCCGTGCCGGTCGCGTTGTCGATGGCCCCGTTGTAGATGTGGTCCTCGGCCGCGTCCGGCGCCCCGACGCCGATGTGGTCCCAGTGGGCGGTGTACATCACCGTCTCGTCCGGGCGGCTCCTGCCGGGCAACAGGCCGACCACGTTCTTGCTGACGATGACCTCGTGCTTGACGCTGTAGTCGCCGGACAGGGTCACGCCCTTCAGCTCGACCGGCCGGAAGCCCCGGGTGCGGGCGGCCGTCTTCTGGGCCTCGAAGTCCAGGCCGGCGGCCTGGAACAGCTCCACCGCCAGGTCGCGCTGCATCCAGCCCTCGACGGCCGGATGGTCCTTCGTCGGGTCCTTGCGGACGATGTCGAACATCTCGTTGGTGTTGGAGTTCTTGACCGTCGGCCAGCCGTAGGAGGCGGGCGCCGTCTCGTGCACGATGATCAGGCCGAGCGCGCCCTGGCGCGCGGCCTCCTCGTACTTGTAGGTCCAGCGGCCGTAGTAGGTCATGGCCTTGCCGCCGAAGTCGCCTTCACCCCCCTCGAAGTCGGGGTCGTTGATCAGGACGACGGCGATCTTGCCCTTCAGGTCGACGCCCTTGAAGTCGTCCCAGTTGCGCTCCGGCGCCTTCACGCCGTAGCCGACGAAGACCAGCGGCGCGTTGGCGAAGGTCACCTGGTCGACGTTTGTCATCGCCGCGCGGATGGCGAGGTCGTCGCCCTGCGACAGGGGGCGGACCGCGCCATTGACCGTCGCGCTCAGCTTCGGCGTCCCGACGATCTCGAAGCGCGACAGCGGCACGTCCTGCGTCCAGGCGCGCTGCCCGTCCTTCAGGTCGCCGCCGGGCTGCAGCCCGATCGCCTTCAGCTGCTCGACCAGATAGGCGACGGTCTTCTCCTCGCCGGCGCTGTTGGGCGACCGGCCCTCGAAGGCGTCGGAGGACAGCACGCGGATGTCCTCGCGCATGCGGCCCGTGTCGGGCTGGGAGGAGGTGACGGCCGCGCTGGCGACCAGCGGCAGGGCGCAGGCCGCCACCGCGAGCAGGAACTTTTTCATCGAACGACGCTCTTTCCCGGGAACGATTTTGCGCCGGACCCTATCCCTGCGGCAGGCTGTTCGCCAAGGCCGGATTCAGAGGGTCAGGCCGCCGTCGACGATCAGGGTCTGGCCGGTGACGTAGGACGCCAGCGGCGAGGCCAGGAACAGCACCGCGCCCGCCATGTCCTCCGGCGTGCCCAGCCGGTGCATCGGGATGCCGCGCAGGCTGGCGGCCAGCCGGTCGGGGTTCTCGGTGGTCACCTTGGTCAGCTTGGTGTCGACCAGTCCGGGGGCGACGCCGTTGACGCGGATTCCGTCGGTCGCCCAGGCCTGGCCCAGGGTGCGGGTGAGCGCCACCGCCCCGGCCTTGGAGGCGTTGTAGGCCGGATTGCCGCGGGTGGCGTGATAGGCCGCGGTCGAACTGATGGTCACGATGTTGCCGCCGGACGCCTTCAGCGCCTCGTGGAACTTCAGGGCGCAGGCCATCAGGCTGTCGAGGTTCACCCCCACCACCTTGCGGAAGCCGTCCATCTGGAACTCGCCCTTGCGGTAGAGGACGGTGCCCTGGGCCAGGACCAGCACGTCCAGGCCGTCGAACGGCGCCGGCGCGGCCTCGACCTGGGCGTTGTCCGAGGCGTCGACCTGGAAGAAGTCGAGGCCGGCGAGATCCGATCCGTCCTCGACGCGGTAGTCCGCCGCCGGCCGGGTCCCCCAGACCGCGACTCGGGCGCCGCGGCGGCGGAAGCCATGGGCGATTCCGTTGCCGATCCCGCTCGTCCCGCCCACGACCAGCACGCGCTTGCCGGTGAAATCCAGGTCGTTCATCGCTTCCTCCCTTTCGCTCGCCCCCGGAATTGGCATTATCGATGCCAAAACGACTCCAGGGAGGGAGCTATGTATCGTCTCTACGGGGGCCTTGGTTCGCCCTACTCGATGAAGATGCGGGCGCTGATGCGCTACCGGCGCCTGCCGCACGTCTGGATTAGCATGGGTGACCCGGCGACAGCGCAATCCCTGTTCGCGAAGGTGAAGGCCCCCGTCATCCCGGTGCTCGAGTTTCCGGACGGCGCGGTGATGAACGACTCGACGCCGCTGGTCTACGAACTGGAGCGGCGGCACGCGGAGCGCTCGGTGGTTCCGTCGGACCCGGGCCAGGCCTTCCTCGCCTTCCTGCTCGAGGACATGGCCGACGAGTGGGGCACCAAGCTGATGTTCCACTACCGCTGGTTCCGCGAACGCGACCAGAAGCAGATGAGCGAATGGCTCGCCTTCGACCGGCTGCGCGGCAAGGGGCGGAGCATGGTCGAGGCCGCCGCCGCCGCCTTCCGCGACCGTCAGGTCGGGCGCATGGCCCTGGTCGGCTGCACGCCGCAGAACGCGCCGGTCATCGAGGGGACGGCGGAGCGTATCTTCGCCCTGCTGGACCAGCACGCGCTGGACGGCATGTACCTGTTCGGCTCGAGGCCCTCGCTGGCCGATTTCGGCTGGATGGGCCAGCTCTCGCAGCTGGCGGTCGACCCCACCCCCTATGACCTGATGCGGGAGACGGCGCCCTACCTGATGCGCTGGCTGGCGATCCTGGACGACGTGTCGGGGCTCGACGGCGAATGGGCCGATCCGGCGGCGCCCCTCAGTCCGGCGACGGAGGGCCTGCTGAAACTGGCGGGCGAGGTCTACTTCCCGTTCCTGCTCGCCAACGCCGAGGCGGCCGCGAAGGGAGCGGAGACCTTCGAGGTCGAGCTGCTGCGCCGGACCTACAGCCAGGGGACCTTCAGGTACCAGGTGAAGTGCCTGCAGCAGCTGCGCGAGGCCTTCGCCGCCCTTCCGGCGGACGCGAAGGCGCGGGTGAGCCCGGTGCTGGAAAAGACAGGGTGCCTGGGGGCGCTTCAATAGCCGCCGTCATCCTCGCGCTCGTCGCGAGGACCCATGCCATGTGAGTCGGCAGCTTGATTGCGTGGTTCGACACGCGCCTCCGGCGCTGCTCACCATGACGTATCGGGGTAGCCTTCTGACCACGTCATCCTGAGCAGCCGCGAAGCGGCGTGTCGAAGGACGCACGGCGGTGTCCATGGGTCCTCGCGACGAGCGCGAGGATGACGGAGAGGGGGAGAGGCCCTAGCTCACCCGCCTGCCATCCACCGCCCACCGTTCCCAGGTCCCGTCCTCGGCGACGACGTGCAGGGCGTCGTACAGGTTGATGGTCGGGTCGATGTGGCCGGGCTGCAGCCAGACGACGTCGCCCGCCTTCGGCGCGTCGGCGGGGAAGGGCGCCGAGGCGTCGGCGTCGAGCGCGTCCACCGCCTCGATGAACGACCCGCCCTTGAGCAACGGCAGCGCCGACGGGTGCAGGATCATGCCGTGTTCGTCGCCCATCGGCCGCCACAGCGAGCCCTTCGCGGCGCCCGCGGCGACCCGCGCCGGCGGCCCGTCGACCGAGTTGGCCTTGAAGCCGGCGTCGACCACCACATGGCTCTTGTGCACGGCGCTGATCACGCTGGCGGCGATGAACAGCGACTGCTCGAACGGCCACCCGCCGTCAGGGGCGCCGCAGTCCTCGTACTCGACGTCCATGAAGGCGTAGGACCCGGCCTGCAGTTCCGTGAACACCCCGCCCCCGAGGTCGTAGCTGTGGGTTCCCGTGCCGCCGCCGGTGACGACCGCCGGGGCCAGGTTGGCGGCGGTCAGGTCGCGGACGACGCCGGCGACCATCGCCTGGACGGCGTCGTCGCCGGCGCGTCGGCCGCCGACATCGGCGATGTGCTGGAGATGGCCCGCATACGACTGGATCCCCGCGTAGTTCAGCCCTTCCGCGTCGGCCGCCATCCGCGCCAGCTCGACGGCCCGCGACGGGTGACAGCCGGTGCGATGGGTGCCCGGATCGATATCGATCACGCAGTCGAGGACGACGCCCGCGGCGCGCGCCGCCGCCGCCAGCCGTTCGACCTGGATCTCGTCGTCGACGGTCGCGCCCACCCGCGCCCCGGCCTTCGCCAGCGCCGCCAGCCGGACCGCGCCCCAGGCCGGATGCGGGGCGGTGACCAGCACGTCGAGCACGCCGCCGCGCACGAAGGCCTCCGCCTCGCCCACGGTCTGGGCGCAGAGTCCGACGGCGCCCTTCTCCACCTGCAGCCGGCCGAGGGTCGAGCACTTGTGGGTCTTGCCGTGGGCGCGCAGTCGCACCCCGGCCGCGCGGCAGAGGCCCTGCATGGCGGCCAGGTTCCGCTCCAGCCGCGTCCGGTGGACCATCAGCAGCGGCGTCTGCGGCGGGACGAACCCCTCGATCATGGTCAGATCTCCCAGGCCAGGATGCGGGCGAACAGCCCCGGATCGACGTTGCCGCCCGACAGCACGACGCCGACGTTGACGTCCTTGGCGTCGACGACCCCTGCCAGCAGCGCGGCCAGCCCCACGGCGCCGCCGGGCTCGACCACCAGCTTCAGCGTGGCGTAGGCGTAGCGGACGGCCTCGGCGACCTGTTCGTCGGTCACCGTCGCCACCCCGTCCAGGTTGGCCCGGTTGATCGGGAAGGTGATCGCGCCGGGCGAGGGCGACTGCAGGGCGTCGCAGATGCTGCGGGCCGCGGGATCGTTGGTCTCCCGCCGGCCGCTGTCGAGCGAGCGTCGGGTGTCGTCGAAGTCAGCCGGCTCCACGCCGAGAAGCGCGGTCCGGGGCGACATGGCCCGCACCGCCGTCGAGACCCCGGCGATCAGGCCGCCTCCGCCCACGGGCGCCAGCACCACGTCGAGGATCGCCTCGGCCTCGGCCGCCTGCTTGACCAGCTCCAGCCCCGCCGTGCCCTGGCCGGCGATGATGTCCGGATCGTCGAACGGCCAGACGATGGTCATGCCGCGCTCCTGCGCGATCCTCGCGGTGATCGCCTCGCGGTCCTCGCTGTAGCGGTCGTAGGAGACGACCTCGGCCCCGTAGGCGCGCGTGTTGGCGACCTTCATCGCCGGGGCGTCGGCCGGCATGACGATCGTGGCCGGCGCCCGCAGCATCCGCGCCGCCAGCGCCACGCCCTGGGCGTGATTGCCTGACGAGCAGGCGACGACGCCGCGCGCGCGCTCCTCGTCGGTCAGCCGCAGCATCCGGTTCATGGCCCCGCGGAACTTGAACGCCCCGCCGCGCTGCAGCGTCTCGGGCTTGAGCAGCACCCGCGCGCCCACCTCGGCGTTGAGGGCCGGGCTTTCGATCAGGGGCGTGCGGACGGCCAGGCCCTCTAGGCGGGCGGCGGCGGCTTCGATGTCGGCGAAGGTCACGGTCATGACGTCCACTCCTAGACCGAGGCCGCGAAAAGCGCGACGGTGGCGCCGGCTGATTTTCGGAGTGCCTGATGAACGCCCTGACCATCGATCGCGAAGGCTGGACCGCCGCCGGCGACGCCCTGCTGCACGACGCCATCGAGCTTCGCCGCGCCATCCACCGGGAGCCGGAGCTCGGGCTTCATCTGCCGAAGACGACGGAAAAGGTGCTCAAGGCGCTCGAGGGTCTGCCTCTGGAGATCCGTCAGGGCCCGTCCACCACCGGCGTGCTGGCGATCCTGCGCGGCTCGCCGAACGGGCGCACCGTGCTGCTGCGCGGCGACATGGACGCCCTGCCGCTGACCGAGGACACCGGACTCGACTTCACCTCCCAGGTGCAGGGCGCGATGCACGCCTGCGGCCACGACACCCACGTGGCCATGCTGGCCGGCGCCGCCCGCGCGCTCTGCGCGAAGCGGGACCAGCTGAACGGCACGGTGATGTTCATGTTCCAGCCGGGCGAGGAGGGCCACCACGGCGCCCGCTTCATGCTCGACGACGGCCTGATCGACCCGCTGCCGGACGCCGCCTTCGCGCTGCACATCTCGCCGAACATGCCGACCGGCGTCTTCGCCGGCCGCGCCGGGCCGCTGCTGGCCTCGTCCGACGTGATCGAGATCCGCGTCGCCGGCGCCGGCGGCCACGCCTCGATGCCGCACGACGCGGCCGACCCGATCCCGGTCGCCTGCGAGATCGTCACCGCCCTCCAGACCATGGTCACCCGGACGATCTCCGTGTTCGACCCGGCGGTGATCACGATCGCCAACATCGTCGCCGGCACGACCAACAACATCATCCCCGAGGACGCCTTCCTGAAGGGCACGCTGCGCACCCTGTCGGAGCGCACGCGCGAAAAGGCGCACGAGGGCATCCGCCGGGTGGCCGAGAACGTCGCCGCCGCCCACGGCTGCGCCGCCGAGGTCGAGATCATCCGCGGCTTCCCGGTGACCGTGTGCACGCCGCGCGAGGTCGAGCTGGCCGAACGCACCGCCAAGGCCCTGTACGGCGAGGGCGCCTGGATGACGATGCCCAGCCCGATGATGGGGGCCGAGGACTTTTCCTATGTGCTGCAGAAGGCGCCCGGCCTGATGGCCTTCCTGGGCGCCGCCCCCGTCGGCGTCGGCGGCGACTACCGCGCCTGCTGCGCGCTGCACTCGAACCGCATGACGCTGGACGAGCAGGTGATGGCCCGCGGCATCGCCATGCACTGCGCCTTCGCCGAGGCGGTCCTCTCGGGCGCGCTGAGCGAGTAGGGCGCGCTACTGCGGCGGCCTGTGGGCCATGGTGTCCTGGACCTTGATGATCGCGGGACCGAGGATCACCACGAACAGCACGGGCAGGAAGAACAGGATCATCGGCACCGTCAGCTTCGCCGGCAGGGCGGCCGCCTTCTTCTCGGCGGCGGAGAGGCGGAGCTCGCGGTTCTCCTTGGCCATCACCCGCAGCGCCGCGCCCAGCGGCGTGCCGTAGCGCTCGGCCTGGATCATCGCGGTGGCCACGGCCTTGATCCCCGGGTGGTTGGTCCGTTTGGCCAGGCCCTCATAGGCGACGCGTCGGTCGGGCAGGTAGCTCAGCTCCGCCGTCAGCAGGGTCAGCTCCTCGGCCAGCTCGAGCGAGCTGCTGCCGACTTCGCCGCTCACCTTCTGGATGGCCGCCTCGATCGACATGCCGCTTTCGACGCAGATCAGCAGCAGGTCGAGGGAGTCCGGAAAGGCCGCGACGATCGACTCCCGGCGCTTCTGGGCGATGTTGGTGATGTAGATGTTCGGTGCGTAGTAGCCGAGCACCATCGCCGCCACGCTGAACGTGACCTTGCTCATCGTCGGCAGGCCGAAGCCGTTGACCACGAACAGGTAGAAGGCCGTCAGCGTCAGGAAGGCGAACGGCGTCACGAAGCGGAAGAAGTAGAAGGCGCTGATCGGCCGGGGTCCGCGGAAGCCGGCCTGGGCGAGGTTCTCGACGACCTTCGGGTCCTCGAGCAGCCGCGAAAGCTGCAGTCGCTCGACGACCTTCTTGTACAGCCCCTCGTCGACCTGTCGCAGGCTGGACGGACCGCCGCCCTGTCCGCGCTTGGCGATCTCCTCGCGCGACCGCCGCCGCAGTTCCTCGCGCCGGTTGGCGACCGACTTCAGCCGCCCCTCGAGGCTGCGGCCCCGCATCATCGGTGCGGCCACGGTGACGATCGTGCCGAAGGTCACCGCCGCTACGAAGGCGGTCAGCAGGTTGTCGGGATCGGTCAGGGTCCGGACGATGCTCATCGACGGTCCCCTAGAACTTGAAGTTGATCATCTTGCGCATGACCAGGATGCCCATGCTCATCCAGAAGGCCGCGCCGAGCAGCATCAGGTGCCCGCGCGGGTCGCTGAACATGGGGGCCATGTAGGCGGGATTGGTCAGCGAGATCATGACCACCACGCCCGGCGGCAGCGAGCCGATGATGAACGAGGACGCGATCGCCTCGGACGACAGCGCCTTGATCTTCTCGCGCATCATCTTGCGGGCGCGGAGCACCGTCGACAGGTTGTTCAGCGCCTCGGCCAGGTTGCCGCCGGACTTCTGCTGGATGGCCAGCACGATCGAGAAGAAGCGCAGCTCGCTGGTCGGCATGCGCTCGTACATCTTCTCCAGGGCCTGATCCATGGCCATGCCCATGCCGACGTTCTCGACCATCCGGCGGAACTCTCCGGCCAGCGGTTCGGGGCTCTCCTTGCCGATGATCTTCAGGCAGTCGTGGACCGGCAGGCCGGACTTGATGCCGCGCACGATGATGTCGATGGCGTCGGAGAAGGCCTCGGTGAACTTCTTGATGCGCCGGTTGGCCATGAAGCCGACGACCCAACGCGGCAGGCCCAGACCCGCCCCGAAGGCCAGGCCCAGGGCGATCAGCGGCTTTTGCGTCGCCACCAGCGCCAGCAGGCCGACCACGAGCCCGAACACGATGGATACGATCCAGAACGTGCGCACCGACACGCCCAGTCCCGCCTGCTGCAGCCGGGCGGCGATGGCGAGCGTGGCCTTCTTCTGCTGCTTCTCCTGGTCCTTGAGGGTCTTCAGGATCTGCTTGCGGCGGGCTTCCTGGCTGTTGGCGACGGCGTTGCGGGCCCGGGCGCGGGCCTCGCGCGGGCCGCCGGCGACGATCGCCTGGGCGCGCTTGGCGGCCTTGGCGCTGCCGGAATCCCCGCCGGCGAAGACCCAGCCGAGGCCGCCGATGGTGATGAAGGCGAGGACGGCGACGATGGCGACCAGCATGGGCTACTCCGCCGCGTCGAGGGCTTCCGCCAGCTCGCGTTCGAGGCCGTAGTAGCGGGCGCGGTCCCAGAACCGCGGGCGGGCGATGCCGGTGGAGCGGAACTTGCCGGCCACGCGGCCCTGCTCGTCCTCGCCGGTCATCTCGTAGACGAACAGGTCCTGGGTCACGATGACGTCGCCCTCCAGGCCGACGACCTCGGTGATGTGGGTGATCCGCCGCGAGCCGTCACGCAGGCGGGCGGCCTGGATGATCACGTCGACCGAGCCGACGATCATCTCGCGGATGGTCTTGGAGGGCAGGCCGTAGCCGCCCATGGTGATCATGCTCTCGATACGGCTGATCGCCTCGCGCGGGCTGTTGGCGTGCAGCGTGCCCATCGAGCCGTCGTGGCCGGTGTTCATCGCCTGCAGCAGGTCGAACGCCTCCGGACCGCGCACTTCGCCGACGATGATCCGCTCGGGACGCATCCGCAGGCAGTTCTTGACCAGGTCCCGCATCGTGATCTGGCCCTGGCCCTCCAGGTTGGGCGGCCGGGTCTCCAGGCGCACCACGTGCGGCTGCTGCAGCTGCAGTTCGGCCGCGTCCTCGCAGGTGATCACCCGCTCGGTCGGGTCGATGAAGGCGGTCATGGTGTTGAGCAGGGTCGTCTTGCCCGAGCCCGTGCCGCCCGAGATGATCACGTTGCAGCGGCAGGCGCCGATCACGCCCAGAACGCGCGCGCCTTCAGGACTGATAGACTTGAAGTCCACCAGGTCCTTCATCGTCAGCTTGTCCTTCTTGAACTTCCGGATCGTCAGGGTCGGGCCGTCCAGCGCCAGCGGCGGCGCGATGACGTTGACCCGGGACCCGTCCGGCAGGCGGGCGTCGCAGATCGGCGAGCTTTCATCGACCCGGCGGCCGACCTGGGACACAATCCGCTGACAGATGTTCATCAGCTGGGAATTGTCGCGGAAGCGCACATTGGTCAGCTGAACCTTGCCGCCAACCTCGATGAACACCCGTCCCGCGCCATTCACCATGATGTCGGCGATGTCGTCGCGGGCCAGCAGCGGCTCCAGCGGGCCGTAGC
>CALKHU010000217.1 GCA_937991555.1 uncultured Caulobacter sp. | reverse complement strand
AATCACCTCGGTGGTCGGAGGGAGGGCAGATAGGGCAGGTCAGGCGAAAGGGGAAGCCGCTTTCGCCGTCCGCTCCCCGTCCGGCGCTCGTCAGTACAGGCCGCTGAGGTCCTCGGGGATCTTCGGCTTGGGCGGCGGCCCCTTCGGCTGCGGCGGCGGGGGCGCGTCGCTGTTCAGCTGGCCGCCGGGCCAGGCCTGCTCGTAGAGGATCGGGCCGGCGGGCTTGGCCGGACCGACCGGCGCCTTCGGCTCGCTGCCCGGACGGAAGGCCTCGCGCTGGCCGCCGACCACTGCCCACTTGGCCGTCTTCGGGGCCTGGAAGGGCGTCGGCGGCAGGGCCTGGAGCGACGGCTCCTGCATGAAGTTGATGAAGATCGGCAGGGCCGAGACGCCGCCCGCCTCCCCTTCGCCCAGCGAGCGGTTGTCGTCGAAGCCGACGAACACGCCGACGACGATGTCCGGCGTGAAGCCGACGAACCAGGCGCTGCGGTACTCGTTGGTGGTGCCGGTCTTGCCGGCGACTGGGCGGCCGAGGACGCGGGCCTGGGTGGCCGTGCCGCGCTGGACCACGCCCTCGAGCATCGACGAGATCTGGAAGGCCGTGATCGGGTCGATGATCTGTTCGCCGTTCGGGGCGATGCGCGGGCTCTCCTCGCCGCTGAAGCCGGCGTCGCAGCCGCGGCAGGCGCGCTGGTCGGCGCGGTAGATGACCTTGCCCTCGCGGTCCTGGACCAGCTCGATCAGGTGCGGCTGCGCCATGCGGCCGTTGTTGACGAAGGCGGTGTAGGCGGCGGTCAGCTTGAAGGGCGTCGTCTCGCCGGCGCCGAGAGCCATGGCCAGCACCGGCTGCATGCCCTTGACGATGCCGAACTTCTCGATCAGCGCGACGATCTTCTTCATGCCGACGCTCTGGGCGAGGCGGACCGTCATGGCGTTGCGCGACAACTCCAGCCCGCGGCGCAACGGCATCGAGCCGTAGTACTTCTTGTTGTAGTTCTCCGGCGTCCAGTCCTCGCCGTTGACGCCGCCCTTGAAGGTGATCTGGGCGTCGGTGACGTAGCTGGCCGGCGTGAAGCCGCCGTCCGGTTCGAGCGCGGCCGCATAGACGAACGGCTTGATCGCCGAACCCGGCTGGCGCATCGCCTGGGTGGCGCGGTTGAAGTTGGACAGCGAGAAGGAATAGCCGCCGACCATGGCCAGCACCCGGCCCGAATGCGGCTCGATCGCCACCAGCGCGCCGTTCACGGCCGGGATCTGGCGCAGGCGGTAGCCGGCGCCCTCCTTCGCGGGTTCGACGAACACCAGGTCGCCGACCTTCAGCCCCTTGCCGGCCCGCGCCCAGGCGACGTCCTCGGACACCAGGCTGCCCGGTTCGTAGTCCTTCGCCGGCTGCACGCGGACGCCGCCGTCGACGCTGGTCACCACCGCGGCGCGCCAGCCGCGGCGCTCCGACGGCGGCGACTTCCTGAGGGCGGCGGCCTGCCAGCCCTCGGCCATGTCCGTGGTTCCCCACGCCCCACGCCAGCCGTGGCGGCGGTCGTAGTTCTCCAGACCGTCCATCAGCGCCACCCGGGCGGCCGTCTGCAGCCGCGGATCGAGGGTGGTGCGCATGTAGTAGCCGCCTTCCATCAGGCGGTCGTCGAGCGTCTTGAGGCCGCGCCGGCGGACCTCCTCGACGAAATAGTCGGCGTCCTTGTACTTGGCGCGGGTCGGGGCGGCCTGGACCTTGAGGTCCTCCTTCATCGCCGCCTCGGCGGCGGCGCGGCTGACCCAGCCCGACTCGGCCATCTGGCCCAGAACCCAGTTGCGGCGCTCGATGGCGCGCTGCTTGCGGCGCACGGGGTGGTAGTTGTCCGGCCCCTTGGTGACGGCGGCGAGGTAGGCGCTCTCGGCCAGGGTCAGCTCGTTGGGCGCCTTGCCGAAGTAGTTGTAGGCGGCGGCCCCGACGCCGTAGCTGCGATAGCCGAGCCAGATCTCGTTCAGGTACAGTTCGAGGATCCGGTCCTTGGTCAGCGTCTGTTCCAGACGCCGGGCGAGGATGGCCTCCTTCAGCTTGCGGCCGACGGTGGCGTCGCTGGTCAGCAGGACGTTCTTGGCGACCTGCTGGGTGATCGTCGAGCCGCCCTCGAGGCGGCGGCCGCGCAGGGCGTTGAGCACGTTCTTGGCCATGGCCCGGCCGAGACCCTGCATGTCGACGCCGCTGTGCTGGAAGAAGTTGCGGTCCTCGGCGGCGAGGAAGGCCTGCACCAGCTGCGGCGGGATCTGGTCGTAGGGCACGAAGATGCGCCGCTCGCGCGAGAACTCGCCGATCAGGGTGCCGTCCCAGGCGTAGACACGCGTCGCCGTCGGGGGGTGGTAGTCCGCGAGGTCGCCGGCGTCCGGCATGTCGTGGAACAGCCACGCGGCGTAGATCGCCAGGGCGAAGCCCGCCACGGCGATGACGCTCAGAACCGAGACGCCGACGATGGCCACCCAGCGCTCCGGCGGCTCCTCGAACGGCCAAAGACGGCGGAAGGCCTTCTCAAGCATGCGGCCTGCTTAACCCGCGCCGGGGCGGGCGCCAACGGGTTCCCGACCGCCGGACGGCGTCTTCCCGTCACGCGCGACTCGCGGAGCGGCGGCGGGCCGGCGGGTCAGCGCCCGCGGGACCGGTCCTGGGCGAACCAGGCGTCGATCGCGTCGCCCACCGCGTCCATCAGCGCGGCGCGGCGCCGGGGATCGGTCAGGGCGCGTTCGTCTTCGGGATTGTTGACGAAGCCCATCTCCAGCAGCACCGCCGGGACGTCCGGCGCGAGCAGCACCGCGAGGTTGGCGTCGCGGTGGCTGCGACGCAGCAGCACCGTCTCGTCGCCGATGTGGTCGAGCAGCATCTCGGCGAACACCGCCGAACGGTTGCGGGTGGCGCGCTGGGTCAGGTCGAGCAGGATGTCGCTGACCGTCCGGTCGGCCCCGAGGCTGGCGGGCATCAGCCAGTCGTCCTTGCGCAGCACCGAGGCCACACGGCGCTCGCCCTTCTCCGACAGGGTGTAGACGCTGGCCCCGCGGATGTCGGCGGTCGGGCCGGAATCGGCATGCAGCGAGATGAACAGGTCGGCGTCCGCGCCGCGCGCGATCTGGACCCGGCCGTCCAGCGGGACGTAGGTGTCGCCCGACCGGGTCAGCACCACCTTGTAGCGGCCGGTCTTCTCGAGGCGGTCCCGCAGCGCCCGGGCGGCGGCCAGGGTGATGTCCTTCTCGTGCGCCCGTCGGCCGATGGCGCCGGGGTCCTTGCCGCCGTGGCCTGCGTCGATGACGACCACCCGCGGCCCCTTGCGCGCCGGGGCGCGGGTGAC
>CALKHU010000216.1 GCA_937991555.1 uncultured Caulobacter sp. | reverse complement strand
GGGCCTGGCGCTGGGCGGCGAGTACGGCGGCGCGGCCACCTACGTGGCCGAGCACGCGCCCAACAACCGGCGCGGCTACGACACCAGCTGGATCCAGACCACGGCCACGCTCGGCTTCTTCATGGCGCTGGCGGTGATCGGCACCGCGCGCGTGCTGATGGATGCCAAGGACTTCAGCGAATGGGGCTGGCGCATCCCGTTCCTGGTCTCGGTGGGCCTGCTTGGTGTCTCGGTCTTCATGCGCATGAAGCTGTCCGAAAGCCCCTCGTTCCAGAAGCTCAAGGAGGCCGGCGAGGAGGCCAAGGCGCCGTTCAAGGAAGCCTTCGGCCAGTGGAAGAACCTGAAGACCGTCCTGCTGGCCCTGACCGCCGTCATGTTCGCCCAGGGCGCGGTCTGGTACTGCGCCTTCTTCTACGCGCCGGTGTTTCTCGAGCGGTTCCTGAAGGTCGATCCGAAGACCGTGAACCTGCTGATCATGGCCGCCACGGCGGTCAGCGCGCCGCTCTACGTCTTCTTCGGCTGGCTGTCGGACAGGGTCGGGCGCAAGTGGGTGCTATGGTTCGGCATGACCCTGGCCCTGGTCGCCTTCTTCCCGGGCTTCCACATGATGGCCCGGTTCGCCAATCCGGCGCTGGCCGAGGCCGAGGCCAGGACGCCGGTGATGGTCATCGCCGATCCGGCGGCCTGCAATCTCCAGTTCGACCCGGTCGGCAAGGCCCGTTTCACGACCTCCTGCGACATCGCCAAGAGCACGCTCGCCAACGCGGGGATCTCCTACCAGAACAAGGAGGCGCTGCCCGGCGCGGTCGCCTCGGTGACGGTCGGCGACACCACGGTGCCGTCCTTCGAGGGCGACGGGCTCGACGCGGCGGCGATGAAGGCCGCCAAGGCCGAGTTCGAGACGAAGCTGAAGGCCGCCCTGGTCGAGGCGGGCTATCCGGCGACGGCTGATCCCGCGCGCATGAACCTGCCGGCGCTGTTCGGGGTGCTGATCGTGTTCGTGATCGGGGCCACCGCGCTGTACGGACCGCAGGCTTCGGCCCTGGTCGAGCTGTTTCCGACCCGCGTCCGCTACACCGCCCTGTCGCTGCCGTACCACGTGGGGACCGGCTGGGTCGGGGGCTTCGTGCCGTTCACCGCCTTCGCCATCGTGGCCGCGACCGGGGATATCTACGCCGGACTCTGGTATCCGTTCGTGTTCACCCTGATCAGCGTCGTCTGCACGCTGCTGCTGCTGCCGGAGACGAAGGGCCGCTCGCTGGACTTCTAGGCGCGCGCCCTGCCGACGGCCCTGGCCAGGGCGTTCGAGACCAGCACCGAGGCGACGGCGATGAGCGTGGCGACGGCGCACAGCGCCAGCGCGCGGGCCTCGGCGCCGGGGATCTGGGCGGCCTGGTAGATGGCGGTCGGCAAGGTCAGGGTCTCGCCCGGTATGGCCGCGGCGAAGGTGATGGTGGCCCCGAACTCGCCCAGGGCCTTGGCGAACCCCAGGACGACGCCGGCGATCACGCCGGGCGCGGCGAGCGGCAGGGTGACGCGGCGAAGCCGCTCGAGCCGGCCGGCGCCGAGCGTCATGGCGACTTCCTCGACCTCCGCGTCGATGGCCTCGATGGCCAGCCGGATCGGGCGCACCAGCAGCGGAAACGCCATCACCGCCGCGGCGAGGGCGGCGCCGGTCCAGTCGAAGGCGAACACGATCCCCGCCTCCGCCAGCGGGGCGCCGAGGGGACCGTTGCGGCCGAGCAGGAGCAGCAGGGCGTAGCCGGTCGCCACCGGCGGCAGCACCAACGGCAGGTGCACCAGTGCGTCGAGCAGCGAACGTCCCGGGAAGCGTCCCCGGGCCAGCGCCAGGGCGACCAGGACGGCGAGCGGCAACGCTCCGGCGGTCGCGGCGGTCGCCACCTTGAGCGACAGAAGGACCGCGGTCAGGTCATCGGCCGTCAGGAGGCCTGTCACGAGGGCGCCGCGAGCAGGACCTCGACCGTCACGCCCGCCTCGGCGAGGGTCTTGAGGTCGCGCGGGTCCAGCGGACCGGTGACCAGCCGCACGACCTGGCGGCCGGCCCGGGCCATGGCGACCAGCGAGTCGGCGTCGGCCTCGGCCGGGGTCAGGCGGCCGGCGTCGCGGCGAGCCATGGCGAGAATGCCGGGCTCGACCCCGGAGGGGATGACGAGAACGTCCGCCTCGGCCAGCGCGCGGCTTGCGCGCAGGGTCAGAAGGTCCGCCGCGCCGCGCCCGGCCACGAAGCGCACGCGGCCCGGGGCCTTGCCGCCGTTGTCGAGCGCCTCGGCGAACAGGCGGTCGGCCGTGTCCATCTCGCCCCGCATGGCCGCGTCGGCGGCCGGACTGGCGAGCATGTCGCGCAGGAAGGCCCGGCGCTGCGCGAGGTCCGGGATGGCCGCGCGCACCGCCTCCTGGTGTCGCCGCAGCAGGGCCGCGACCTTGCCCGCGCCCTCGGGCACGCGGGCCTCGATGGCGTTGCGGATCAGGGAGGCGAGCAGCGGCGCCGCGCCGGTGGTGCCGACGGCGGCGACCACCTCGCCGCGGTCGATGACCGCGGGGGTGTGGAAGTCAGACAACCCGGGATGGTCCACGACATTGACCAGCGCCCGCGCCGCCCGCGCCGCGCCGACGGCGGCCTGGATGAACAACTCGTCCCCGGCGATGAAGGCGAGGCTCGCGCCGGTGTAGGAGCCCGGCAGGAAGGCCGCGGGGCCCTCAAGGCGCACCAGGGTCGCCGGGGACCCGTCGAACAGGCGCGCCTTGGCGTCCGCCGCCTCGCCGGTACCGGCGACGACGACCTTGCGCCCGGCGAGCGGGAAGTAGGCGGGAAAGACGTCCAAACTCGCTCCGTCAGCGCACTGCGCAGTTGGTGTAGGGGCCGCCCGGAAACCCCGAGAGGGTGGCGCTTTCGCCCTTGCCCCAGATCTCGTAGCCGCCGGCGCCGTAGCGGGCGCCCGAGGCCGAACGGAGGTGCGGCAGCGACCGCGTGACCCCGCCGGCCGTGACCTTCACCCTGTCCCCCGGCTGGTTCCAGGCGGCGGTGAAGCCCTTGCCGCCCGCGCAGCGGTAGGCGAGGGCCGTGCTGTCGGTGCCCGGCGCGGCCTCGACCGAGGCGCAGGCGGACAGGGTCGCGGCGGCGGCGAGCAACAGGGCGGGCGGGATCAGGCGCATGGCGCGCTCCGCTACTTGACGGTCTTCAGATAGGCGATGATCGCGGCCCGCGCCTGCGGGTTCGCCACCCGATTGAACATCTTGGTGCCCGGCGCGTAGCCGGCCGGATTGGCGAGGTAGGCGTCGAGCGCCGCCTCGGTCCAGACGCCGCCCTTGGTCTTGAGCCCGGCCGAGAAGGCGTAGCCCGGCGCGGCCGCCACCTTGCGGCCGACGACGCCCTTCAGGGTGGGTCCGGCCGGCGAGTTCGCGCCGGTGACGGAATGACAGGACTTGCACTGGGCGTTGAACTGGGCCGCGCCGTCCTGGGCCGCGGCGGGCGCGGCGAGGGTCGACAGGGCGAGGGCGGCGGCGAGGATCAGGCGCATGTCTGGGGACTCCCGGCTTGAGGCCGGCAAGGTTAGCCCGGCTTGGGCTGCGGTGGGAGCGCCGTCCGCCGTCCCCAGAAAAATTCGCTGGCCAAGATCCGGCTTAACACCGTTAAGATGAAGGCGGTTCGCGGAGCCTCGCCGGCCCGGGGACGACGAGAACGAGGGGACGTCGGCGAATGGCCATAACGATCGAAGTGAACGGCAAGGCGCTGACCGTCGCCGCCGCCGAGGACACGCCGCTGCTGTGGGTGATCCGGGATGAGCTCGGACTGACCGGCACCAAGTACGGCTGCGGCATCGCCCAGTGCGGCGCCTGCACGGTGCAGGTGAACGGCCAGCCGGCGCGGTCCTGCTCCACGCCGGTCGGCGCCGTGGCCGGCATGAAGATCACCACCATCGAGGGGCTGGGCGGCCACCATCCGGTGCAGCAGGCCTGGGTCAAGGCCGACGTGCCGCAGTGCGGCTACTGCCAGTCCGGCCAGATCATGAGCGCGGCGGCCCTCCTGGCCGAGAACAAGTCGCCGACCGACGCCGACATCGACGCCGCCATGGCCGGGAACATCTGCCGGTGCGGCACCTACCAGCGCATCCGCGCGGCCATCAAGGACGCGGCGGCCATCGCCGCGGCCCTTCCGGCGCCGATCCAGGAGGACCGTTGATGAACGCGCATACCCCTGTCGATGCGGCCGATCCGTCGCGCCGCGAGGTCCTGGCCGTCGGCGCCGTGGTCGCCGGAAGCACCCTGCTGGTCGGCTGTTCCATCGGCGACCTGATGAGCCTGGGCGCGGACGCCGATCTCGGGGCGTTCGGCCCGTTCATCAAGATCGCCGACGACGGCCAGGTGACGGTGGTCTCCAAGCACATCGAGTTCGGCCAGGGGACCCACGCCGGGCTCGCCGCCATCGTCGCCGAGGAGATGGACGCCGACTGGAGCCGCGTCCGCGTCGAGCAGGCGCCGGCCATCGCCAAGGTCTACGCCAATCTCGGCATGGGGGTGCAGGGCACCGGCGGCAGCACGGCGATCGCCAACAGCTGGATGCAGCTGCGCAAGGCGGGCGCCGCGGCGCGGGCCATGTTCGTCAAGGCCGCCTCCAAGAAATGGGCGGTTCCCGAGAGCCAGATCACCGTCAAGGACAGCGTGGTCAGCGGCGGCGGCCAGACGGCGACCTTCGCCGAGCTCCTGCCCGAGGCCAGCGGGGTCAAGCCGCCCGAGGATCCGAAACTCAAGGACCCGAAGACCTTCACCCTGATCGGCACCCAGCGCGTCCGGCGCAAGGACAGCCAGGTCAAGAGCGACGGCTCGGCGCGCTTCACGATGGACGTCCAGGAGAAGGGTCTGCTGGTCGCCATGGTCGCCCATGCGCCGAAGTTCGGCGCCAGGGTGAAGAGCTTCGACGACGCCGGGGCCCTGAAGGTTCCGGGCGTGGTCGCCGTCCACGAGATCCCGTCCGGCGTCGCGGTGGTCGCCCAGTCCACCTGGGCGGCGATGAAGGGGCGCGAGGCCCTGAAGGTCGAGTGGGACGAGTCCAAGGCCGAGACGCGCTCGTCCGACCAGCTGATGGCCCAGTTCCGCGACATCGCGGCCGGCAAGGGCCCGGCGGACGTGAAGTGGACGCCGTTCAACAGCAAGGGCGACATCGCGACGGCCAGGGGCGAGGCCTTCGAGGCGACCTACGACTTCCCCTATCTCGCCCACGCCGCGATGGAGCCGATGAACTGCGTGGCCCGCGTCAAGGGCAACAACGCCACCCTCAGCTTCGGCTCCCAGGTGCCGACCGTCGACCAGCTGAACACGGCCAGGATCGTTGGCAACCTGCCCGGCGCGATCAAGATCGAGACCCTGTTCGCCGGCGGCTCCTTCGGACGGCGGGCCAACTTCCAGTCCGACTACGTGGCCGAGTGCGTCCACATCGCCAAGAAGGTCGGCAAGGGTACGCCGGTGAAGCTCGTCTGGACGCGCGAAGACGACATGCGCGCCGGCTACTTCCGGCCGATCGTGCATCATGCCGTGAAGATCACCCTCGACGACGAGGGCTTCCCCGCGACCTGGCGCCACCGGATCGTCACCCAGTCGATCATGAAGGGCTCGCCGACCGGCACGCCGGAACTGGACGAGACCGCCGTCGAGGGCGCGCACAGTTCGCCCTACCTGAAGGCGACGCCCGTCGTGGACGCCCAGGTGGCCCTGCCGGACGTCGGCGTGCCGGTTCTCTGGTGGCGAGCCGTCGGGGCGACCCACACCGCGCTGGTGATGGAGCACACGATCGACCAGCTCGCCCGAAAGGCCGGCAAGGATCCGGTCGAGTACCGCCGGGCGCTCTATCGCAAGGCCGGGGCGCAGCGGCACCTCGCGGTGCTGGATCTCGCCCTGTCGAAGGCGGGACCGGTTCCCGCCGGACAGGTGCGCGGCGTGGCGGTCCATGAGTCGTTCGGATCGGTGGTCGCCGAGGTGGCCGACGTCGTCGTCGCCGACGGCGCCGAGCCGAAGGTGACCCGGGTGGTGGCGGCCGTCGACTGCGGCGTCGCCATCTCGCCGGACCAGATCGCCGCCCAGATCGAGGGGGGCATCTGCTACGGCCTGTCCGCCGCGCTCTACGGCGAAGTGACGCTGAAGGACGGGGCGGTCGAGCAGACCAACTTCGACACCTACCGCGTCCTGCGCATGACCGAGGCCCCGCAGGTCGAGACCCACATCCTGCCGTCGGCCAATCCGCCGAGCGGGGTGGGCGAGCCCGGCACGCCGGTCATCGGCGCGGCCCTGGCCAACGCGCTGCTGGCCGCCGGCCGACCGCCCGTGACGCGGCTGCCGATCGTGCGGACGGTCGTCTAGGCCGGCGGCTGGTCGACGTCGAACAGGACGCCCGGATCGTCGACCGCGATCCGGGCCAGGTCGTCGCCGAGGGCGTCGAGCAGCTTGCCCGCGCCCTGGTCGCCCGTCTGGGTCTTGAGCACCGCAAACAGCTTCGCGCCGAACAGGACCGGATGGCCGCGCCGCTCGCCGAAGACCGGCGCGGCCGCCCAGGCGCCGGCCCGCAGCGCCTCGGCCAGCCGGCCGGCGAGGTCATGCGGCACGCGGGGCATGTCGCCGAGAAAGATGAAGGCGCCGCGGCAGTCGCGGGGCAGGCCGGAGACGCCGGCCCGCAGCGACGCGGCGATGCCCTCGGCGTGGTCGGCGGCGTGGATCATGCGCAGCCTCGCAGCCTGGCCGGTCCGGCTGGCGAAGCGGCTGGCGGCCTCGAGCACCCGGCCGTCGGCGCCCCAGACCACGCTCACCGTCCGCGCCGGGGCCGCGAAGGCGGCGGCGAGCGCGGCGTCCAGCAAGACCCCTTGGCCCCAGGCCGAGGTCAGCTTGCCGCCGCCGAAGCGTCGGCCCGACCCCGCCGCGAGAACCACGGCGTCGAGTGCGTCTACCCCTGTCGCCATGTCGCCCCCCGGCTTATCTTGGCCCCAAGATGACCTCGTATGGACCCGGATCGCAGGCCGCGCCAGACGGCAGACCCTCGCTGGTCGACGGGTTCGGCCGCGCCGTGACCTATCTGCGCGTCTCGGTCACCGACCGCTGCGACCTGCGGTGCGTCTACTGCATGGCCGAGCACATGACCTTCCTGCCGAAGGCGGAGGTGCTGACCCTCGAGGAACTGGACCGGATCGCCACGGCGTTCGTGAGGCTCGGCGTGCGCAAGCTGCGCCTGACCGGCGGCGAGCCGCTGGTGCGCAAGGGCTTCATGGAGCTGGTGGCGGGGCTTTCCCGGCATCTGGCCTCGGGCGCGCTGGAGGAGCTGACCCTCACGACCAACGGCACCCGGCTGGCGGAGTTCGCCGACGACCTGGCGCGATGCGGCGTGAGACGGATCAACGTGTCGCTCGACACCCTCCGGCCGGACCTGTTCCGGCGGCTGACCCGTGGCGGCGACCTCGGCCGGGTGCTGGCCGGGCTGGAGGCGGCGCGGGCGGCGGGGATCGCGCTGAAGATCAACACCGTGGCCCTGCGCGACGACAACGCCGCCGAAATCCCCGACCTGATCCGCTGGGCCCACGGCCTCGGCATGGACATGACGCTGATCGAGACCATGCCGCTGGGCGAGGTCGAGGCCGATCGCACCGACCAGTTCCTGTCGCTGGCGGACGTGCGCCGCGACCTCTCCAGCTACTGGACGCTCGACGACCTGCCGCTCAGCACCGGCGGGCCGGCCCGCTATGTGCGGATCGCCGAGACGGGCGGCCGGCTGGGTTTCATCACCCCGTTGAGCCACAATTTCTGCGAGGCCTGCAACCGCGTGCGGCTGACCTGCACCGGCACGCTGCACAGCTGCCTCGGCCGCGACGACGCCAGCGACCTGCGGGCGGTGCTGCGCGCCGGCGTCGACGACGCGGGCCTCGCCGACGCGATCCGCCTGGCGGTCGACGCCAAACCGAAGGGTCACGACTTCCGGATCGCGCGGGACGCGGCGCCGGCCGTGCGCCGGCACATGTCGACCACAGGGGGCTGATATGGCGCGGGTGCTGCTGTTCGGCCGGCTCGCGGACGTGGCCGGGTGGCGGACGCGGGACATCGACGGATCGTCGATCGCGGAAATCCGCGCGGCGCTGGCCAGCGACGCCCCGCTGGCCGAAGCCCTGGAGGGACGCGGCGTGCAGGTGGCGGTCGACAGGGTCATCGTGCGCGGCGAGGCGGCGCTGACCGCCGCTTCGGAGGTCGCCTTCATGCCGCCGATGAGCGGCGGATGAGCGTCGTCCTCCAGGACGCGCCGTTCGAGGCGGGCGCGCTGCTGACCGCCTTCAGCGCCGGACGGACCGAGACCGGCGCCGTGGCCAGCTTCACGGGCCTCGCCCGCGCCGAGGGCGGCGGGACCAGCATCCTCGAGCTGGAGGCCTATCCGGGCCTGACCGACGCCGAGATCGCGCGCATCGCGGCGGGCGCGGTCGAGCGGTTCGGGCTGCAGGACTGGCTGGTCGTGCACCGCACCGGCCGGATCGCGCCGGGAGAGGCGATCGTGTTCGTGGCCACGGCGGCGCGGCACAGGCGGGAGGCCTTCGAGGCCTGCGACTACCTGATGGACTATCTCAAGAGCCGGGCGCCGTTCTGGAAGAAGTCGCACGGTCCGGACGGCGCGCGCTGGATCGAGCCGACCGAGCGCGATAGGACCGACGTCGAACGCTGGGAGACACCATGAGCATCACCATCGGCGGCAAGATCGACGAGACCCTGCCCGTGACGCCGGTCCGGGTCGCGGTGCTGACCATCTCCGACACCCGCGACGAGGAGAGCGACACGTCCGGGCGCCTGCTCGCCGAGCGGGTCACGGCCGCGGGCCATGAGCTGGCCGAGAAGCGCCTCGTGCCCGACGATGTCGACGCCATCCGGATGCAGATCAACGCCTGGGTCGCCTCGGGGACGGTCGACGCCATCGTCACCACCGGCGGCACCGGGCTGACCGGACGGGACGTGACGCCGGAGGCCGTTCGGCCGCTGCTCGACAAGGAGATCGACGGCTTCTCGGTGATCTTCCACCTCGTCAGCTACCAGTCGGTCGGCCTGTCGACGCTGCAGTCCCGGGCGCTGGCGGGGATCGTGAAGGGGGTGTTCGTCTTCTGCCTGCCCGGCAGCAACGGGGCGGTGAAGGACGGCTGGGACAGGGTGATCGCGGCGCAGCTCGATTCCCGCCACCGGCCCTGCAACATGGTCGAATTGATGCCGCGGCTGCTCGAGCGGTGAGCCGCCTGACCCATATCGACGAGGCCGGCCGGGCCCGCATGGTCGATGTCTCCGGCAAGGACCATACCCTGCGCGAGGCGGTCGCGACCGGCCTGGTGCGAATGGACGCGGCGACCCGCGACCTCGCCCTGTCGGGCGATGCGAAGAAGGGCGACGTGCGGGCGACGGCCGAGATCGCCGGCGTCATGGCGGCCAAGCGGACCAGCGACCTGATCCCGCTCTGCCATCCGCTGGCCCTGTCGAAGGTCGAGGTCGCCGTCGAGGCCCACGCCGACGGGTTGTCGGTGACCGCGCGGGTCCGGACCACCGGCCCGACCGGGGTCGAGATGGAAGCCCTGACCGCCGTGTCCGTGGCCTGCCTGACCGTCTACGACATGCTCAAGGCCGCCGACAAAGGCATGACCATCGACGCCGTGCGCCTGGAATCGAAGACCGGCGGCAAGTCGGGCGACTGGGTGCGCCCGGCCTGACGGCCTGGGCCTGATGGGTCCAGATGGAACCATCTGAACCCGGGATCAGGCTCCAGCCCTCAGCCCTAGTCCTTCGACTTGCCGCGACGGGCGATCGCCAGGCCGATCAGCGCCACCGCCGCTGCGGCGATCGCCGCCGTCGCCGCCGGATGCTCCTTGACCTCCTGGCCGGCGGCCTTCGCCAGCGCCTTGCCCTTCACCTTGGCCTCGTCGGCCAGCTTGACGGCGGCGTCGGCGAGACCGGCCGTGGTCTTCGACAGTTCGTCGGAGGCATCCTCGCCGACGTGTTTGGCGAGCTTCCGGAGGCTGTGGACCACGTCGTCGAGCACATCGTCGATGTCGTGACGGATTTCCTTGATAGCCGCCTTGGCGGGAGACTTGGACATGGCGGTTCTCCTTTCGCCCCGGAAGAAGGCCCCGGCGCCGCGCCGCGCGCCTTGACCCCGATCAATCCGGCGGAGGTTCAGACGTCCAGGCGCATCCGGGCCGCGCGGAGCTGCTCGTGAATCTCCTCCGGAGCGGCGTCGACGCGGTCGTGCGCGTCCGTCGCCACCAGGCGGCGCTGCAGGCCCGGCGACAGGGCCTTGCGGAGAATCCCCAGCGCCCGCGGCGGGGCCATGATGACGAGGTCGTCGAAGCCCTGCTCGCGCATGACCGGCTCCAGGTGTTCGGCGAGGTCGGACAGAAACCGGCGCTCGCCCTTGTCGCGGGGCGGCTCATGGCTGGCGTGGGTGGCGGAGCCGACCCGGGCGTGGACCGTCACGCGCTGAGCCGCGCCGGGATGGTGAAAGGGCGGCATCGTCTTCAGCCAGCCCGCCCGTTCCTTGAGCGCGCCGCCGCGGCGGGCCTCCTCCAGCAGCCTGACGCGCCGCCCGTCCGCCAGAACCACCAGCGTCCGCTTGTCCTCGATCATCGCCGATCTCCTTCGCCGTTCGTGCGAAGGTCAGCCTGCGCCCTGGTCGGCCGCCGCTCGCTGATCAGGATCAAATGCGGGCTCGATCGCCGCCGCGCGCAGCGCGACGATCTCGCCGAGCGTGGCGATCGCGATCTCCCACGGCGACTTGCCCCCGAGGTCGAGGCCGATCGGCGCCCTCAGCCTGGCGAGATCGCGTTCCGCAAGGCCCGACGCCCGCAGGCGCGCCAGCCGCTCGGGCAGGCGCCGGCGGGCCCCGAGCAGGCCGATGTAGGGCGCCGGCGAGGGCAGGGCGGCGAGGAGGGCGGCCTGATCGAGCTCGATGTCGTGCCCGCAGACGGCGACCGCCGTCCAGGCGTCGAGGCCGACCGCGGCCAGCGCGTCGGCGGGGTCGTCCCGGCGGTAGGTGACGCCGGCGAGCGGCGGCGGGACGGCGGGGCCGCGCGACCGCACGAGGGTGACCGCCAGGCCGGCCTGGGCGCCGAGCTGGGCGATGGCCAGCGCGGTCGGGTCGCCGCCGAGCACCACCAGCTTCCAGACCGGATCGTGACGCAGGGCGACGGCGCCCGGCCAGGGGCGCAGGCCGATGTCGCCGCAGCGGCGCTCGCGGCCGTCGCTGATCCAGATCGCCGGCCGGCGGCCGTCCATCCGGGCGAACAGGCCGGCCGCGGCCGGATCGCCGGGAAGCAGGCGCTCGACCAGGATCTCGATGCGCGCGCCGCAGAGCAGGCGGATATCGGGCCAGGGGCTGCCGGCGCCGTAGACCAGCCGGCGCGGCTCGCCGTCGGCCAGGCAGGCGGCGGCGTGGCCCGAGACGTCGCCCTCGACGCAGCCGCCCGACAGGAAGCCTGAAACCAGGTCCTCGCCGAACACCATCTGGGTTCCGACCGGCCGGGGGCCGCCGCCGTCGAGCGCCGCGATGGTCGCCAGGGCCGCCGGACGGCCGCCGTCCAGCAGGCGGCGCAGGGCCGGCCGCTGGTCATCGCAGAGGCCATAGGTCGGCCAGTCCGGGAGGGGTGGAGCCATGAGCGCACATTAACCCCCGCGAAACGCTCTCGATACCGCTTCCTTAAGGGTCTTGGGCGCATGGTTATCCCCGATTTCACCACGAAGCCGGGATCCCCAGATGGGCCGCGCCGCCTTCATAGCCTCGCCGCCGGCCCCCCGTGGGGGACCTCGCCTCCGCGCGCAGGGCTGCCGGCTGTGGGACGCCGACGGCGCCGAACGGCTCGATTTCGACATGGCCGGGGCCGCGGCGCTGCTCGGACACGCCCATCCGGTCGTCGAGGCCGCCGTGGCGGCCGGCGTGGCGACGGCGCACGACGCCGCGGCCGCGCTGTCGACGCTTCTGCCCCGGGCGCCGCGCGTGCGGTTCACCGCCGACGAGGCCCAGGCGCTTCCCGCCGCCATCGACGCCGCCCGCCGCGCCACCGGACGCCGCCGCGCCGCGGTCTGGGAGTCCGGCGCCGGGATCTTCGGCGGAGTCGCCGACGCCGCCGCCATCGTCGTCGATCCGCTCGGCGTGTCGCCGGCCGAACTGGCCCGGGCCCGGGCCGACGCCGACGCCTGCGGCGCGGTGCTGGTGTTCGACGAGGGCCTCTCGGGCTTCCGCGTCCATGAGCGCGGCGTCCAGGGCCTGAGCGGGGTGACTCCCGACCTTTCGGTGTTCGGGGCCCAGCTGGCCAACGGCCGTGCGCTGGGCGCCGTGGCCGGCGCGCCGGAACTGATCGACGCCATCGACGACGAGGACCTGGCCCCGCCCCGGCCGGACGCGCTTTGCGCCGCCGCCGCGACCCTGGCCCTGCTGGACGCCGCGCCGGTGGCGGCCCGTGTCGCCGTCCTCGGCGCCGAACTGCAGGCCGAGGTGACGCGACTGGCCGAAGCGTCGGGCGCCGCGCCCGGCTTTTCGCTGGCCGGCGATCCGTCGCTGCCCACGCCCCTGTTCGGCGCGCCGTGGCTGGAGGGTCTGTGGCTGCGTGAAATGGCCGCCCGCGGCCTGAACGTGATCGGCCCCCACGCCCTGAGCGCCGCCCACGGCGAACCCGAGATCGCGCGGCTGATCGCCGCCTACGCCCGTATCCTGCCGATGATGGCCGACGAGGTCCGCCCGCGCACGTCCGTGCGCAGGGACCTGATCGCCCTGCCGGCCCGTCCAGAAGGACTCGCATGATCCCCGTTCTCTCCAAGCTCGGCCTCGGATCGTCCCAGTTCGTGCCCGGCGGCTCGACGCCGCCCCGCGGGCGCTCGCCCGAGGCCGAGGCGCGGGACATCCTCACCATCGCCGGCCGCGCGGGCCTGGGGGTGTTCGACGCCTCCGGCGCCTGGGGCAAGGCCGAGACCCTGCTCGGCGACCTGATGCCGCGGCCGGTTCCCTTCCGCCTGACGATCGGCTCCGTCCGCGCCGACCGGGGTCCCGACTTCGTCGAGGGAGAGGCCCGGGCCAGCCTGGCGCGCCTGGCCGTCGAGCGCGCCGACGCCATCGTCGTGCCGATGGTGTCCGACCTGTTCGGCCCGCACGGCGAGGCCGTCTGGACGCGCCTGCGGCAACTGCGCGACCAGGGCCTGTTCAAGCGGGTCGGCATCGCCGTGCACGCCTCCGACGATCCGGTCGGGGTCGCCCGCCGGTTCCGGCCGGACATGATCCAGGCGCCGGGGTCGCTGCTCGACCAGCGGCTGCTGGCCGACGGTTCGCTGGAGCGGATCGCCGGCATGGGCGTCGAGGTCCAGCTGCGCTCGATCTTCCTGAACGGCCTGCTGTTCCTGCCGCCCGACCGCATTCCGACGCCGC
Source organism: uncultured Caulobacter sp. (assembly GCA_937991555.1). Lineage (GTDB taxonomy): Bacteria > Pseudomonadota > Alphaproteobacteria > Caulobacterales > Caulobacteraceae > Caulobacter. The sequence continues at coordinate 13,571 of CALKHU010000216.1, read as the reverse complement.
TCAAGGGCGCGTCGAGCGCCCTGTCCAAGGTGCGCCGGATGATCGCCGAGGGGCGCAGCGATCCGCTGCAGGCCGCCCTCGGCTTCGCCCTGTCCCGACCGGAGGCCAGCGCGGTGCTGGTCAACGTCCATTCCGCCGCCGAGCTGTCCGCGGTGATCGCCGCCGCGTCCAGCCCGCCCCCCGATCTCGACTGGAACGAGATGGCCCTCGACGACGAGGTCGCTCTCGATCCCCGCAGGTGGGCCGCCGCCTAGAGACGGCGCCCCGGCAAACGCTCAGAAGGAGCAGCGCCATGATCCTCACGATCGTCCAGGCCCGGATGGGGTCGAAACGTCTCCCCGGCAAGGCGCTCGCCTCGCTGCACGGCCAGCCGATGATCTGGCGCCAGCTCGAGCGCCTGCGCGGCGGCCGCTGCCCGACAAAGATCATCGTCGCGACCAGCTGCGAGGCCGCCGACGACGCCCTGGCCGCCTGGCTGGTGTCGAAGGGCCAGACGGTGTTCCGCGGCGCGCCCACCGACCTGCTCGACCGCTTCGCGCGCTGCGCCGCCTCGGCCGGCCCGGTCAGCCACGTGGTGCGGATCAAGGGCGACCAGCCGTTCGTCGACAGCCGCATCGTCGACGAGGCCATCCGCCTGTCGCTGGCCAGCGGCGCCGACTACGTGTCGAACCGCGAGCCGGCCACCTATCCGATGGGGATGGAGGTCGAGGTGGTTTCCGCCCGGGCCCTGCAGACCACGGCCGGCGAGCCGCGCGAGACCCTGGCCCGCGTCTCGCCGACGGCGGCCATCCGCGCCGACGACCGGTTCAGCAAGGCCTCGTTCCGCTTCGGCTCCGACCAGTCGCGCCACGACTGGCGGGTCAAGACCGCCGCCGACCTCGGCTTCGCGCGCTCGGTCTATGCGGCGCTGTATCCGTCCGATCCGGCCTTCGGGATGGAGGACGTGCTCGACCTCGTCGGCGGCGGCGTCGACCTCGGACGGTACGCGGCCTAGACAATCCTCTCCCGTGGGAGAGGAAGGCGCCTTACTTCGCCCAGACGTGGAACGGATCCACGTACGGCTTGCCGAGCGCCTCGGCGACGGCCGGATGGGTCAGCTCGCCCTTCAGGACGTTCAGGCCCTTGGCCAGGTGCGGGTCGCGCTCCAGCGCCCTGAGGCCGTGGTCGGCGAGGGCCAGGCCGAACGGCAGGGTGGCGTTGCCCAGGGCCTCGGACGAGGTGCGCGGCGCCGCGCCCGGCATGTTGGCCACGCAGTAGTGCACGACGCCGTCGACGGTGTAGGTCGGCTCGGCGTGGGTGGTCGGATGGCTCGTCTCGAAGCAGCCGCCCTGGTCGATCGAGACGTCGACCAGCACCGAGCCCGGCTTCATGCGCGACAGGTGCTCGCGGCGGACCAGCTTCGGCGCGGCGGCGCCGGCGGTGAGCACCGCGCCGATGACCACGTCGGCCTTGAGGATCTCGTCCTCGACGGCGTCCAGGGTCGAGTAGCGGGTGAGCACGCGGCCCATGAAGATGTCGTCCAGCTCGCGCATGCGCGGGATCGAGCGCTCGAGGACGACGACCTCGGCGTTCAGGCCCATGGCCATGCGGGCGGCGTTCATGCCGACCACGCCGCCGCCGAGCACGGCCACGCGGGCCGGCGCGACGCCGGGCACGCCGCAGAGCAGCAGGCCCATGCCGCCGTTGTGCTTCAGAAGGGTCTCGGCGGCCGAGAAGACCGCGATCCGGCCGGCCACTTCCGACATCGGCGCCAGCAGCGGCAGGCCGCCCCTGGCGTCAGTGACGGTTTCATAGGCGATGGCCGCGCAGCCCGACTTCAGCAGGCCTTCGGTCTGGGCCGGGTCTGGCGCCAGATGCAGGTAGGTGAACAGGATGTGCCGAGGCTCGAGCTTCTCCCACTCGACCTTCTGCGGCTCCTTGACCTTCACGATCATCTCGGCGGCCTGGAAGATCTCCGTCGCATCGACGGCGATCCTGGCGCCCGCCTTGCGGTAGGCCTCGTCGCTGTAGCCCGCGCCGAGACCGGCGCCCGCCTCGACCAGCACCTCGTGGCCGCGGGCGACATATTCCCGAACCGCCGTGGGCGTCAGACCGACCCGGTGCTCGCCCGGTTTGATCTCCGCCGGAACCCCTACGCGCATGGTCGTTTCCCTTTGAAGGTTGTTACGCGGGGGAATGTCCCGCCGCTGACGCTGGGTCAAGCACGATCTTGCCGCCGCTCGCCCGTCAGGTGAGTTTCATCGCGCCCGGATTGACCGGCTCCGGGGCTTGGGCTCACATCGTTATTTCGACGCACAAAGCGGGGAGCAGGGGCCATGGCGTCCTCCGACGACACGCCGTCCACCGAACCGGCGGGCGAACCGCTGGCCATGACGCCCGACCCCGCGCGGAAGACGCCCTTCTGGAAAGACCTGGGCTGGCTGAAGACCCCCGCAGCGATGGCCGCCGCCGCGGCGCTGGCCGTCGGTTTCGGCGGCGGCTATGTCGCGGCGACGGCGCTGCCGGGCCTGTTCGGCGGCGGCGCGGGCGGCCCGGCCGGCTCGACCGCCACCGAGCCGACCGTCAAGGCGGCGCCCTGGTCGCTGTTCGGCAAGCCCCGGTCGGCCAATGCGCCGCGGCGCGGCATCCCGCGACCGGACGGCTTCGCGGTCTGGAAGACACGCCTCGACACCAGCCGCGCCGAGCCGCTCGCCTGCATTGAGATGAGCAAGCCGCTCGACCCGTCCAAGGCCTACGCGGACTTCGTGCTGATCTCGCCGGACACCGGCGGGACGCCGGCGGTCAGCGTCAATACGCGGAACCGGGCCGAGCTGTGCATCGGCGGACTGGGCCTCTCCGAGCGGCGGGTGACGCTGCTCAAGGGCCTGCCCGGGGCGCGGGGCGAACAGCTGGCGGCCAACGCCGACGTCGACTTCACCTTCGGCGAGAAGCCGCCGTACGTCGGCTTCGCCGGGGACGGCGTGATCCTGCCGCGCGAGGACGCCGACGGCGTCGGCATCGAGACCGTCAATGTCTCGCGCCTTCAGGTCGAGGTCTGGCGGGTGTCCGACCGGAACCTGGTCCGCAAGTCGATCAGCGCGCCGGAAGCGACCGGCGAGGGCCAGTGGCCGGGCGACTACGGCGACGACAGTCCCGACGACGAGGGCCGGATCGTCTGGAAGGGCGTCGTGGACGTGCGCGGCGGCCAGGGCGAACGGGCGACGACGGTGTTTCCGCTGGGCGCCGTGCTCAAGGACATGCGGCCGGGCGGCTACGTCATCAAGGCGCGTGACGCCTCGGCCGGGGTGAAGGCCGACGACGAGGAGGGCGAAGGCGTCCAGCCGGCCCAGGCGCGGCGGTGGATCATGTTCACCGACATGGCGCTGATCGGCTACGACGGCGCCGAGTCCCTCGACGTGGTCGTGCGGTCGCTGAAGAGCGCCAAGGTCCAGTCGGGCGTGCGCGTGGCGCTGGTCGCCCGCAACGGCGAGGACCTGGCCGAGGCGCGGACCGACGGATCGGGCCGGGCGCGGTTCCTGCGGCCCCTGCTGGAAGGCGAGGGGGCGCTGCGGCCGAAGATGGTCATGGCCTACGGACCCCAGGGCGATCTCGCGGTGCTCGATCTCGACCGCTCGCCCGTCGACCTGAGCAAACAGGGCATGGGCGGCCGCACGATCCCGGGCGCCGCGGCCGACGACGAGACCGGCGGCCGGACGCTGGAGACGGACGTCGACGGCTTCCTCTACGCCGACCGGGGCATCTACCGGCCCGGCGAGACGGTGCATCTGGCGGCGCTGGTCCGCGACGCGCAATCCCGGGCGATCAAGGACCGCAAGGGCGTGATCGTGGTGCGCCGCCCGTCCGGGGTGGAGTTCAGGCGCATCGCCTTCGACCGCGCTCCGGGCGGCGCGGTCACCGCCGACCTGGCGTTGCCGAAGAGCGCGCCGCGCGGGCGCTGGCGGGCGACGCTCGAGCTCGAGGGGATCAAGCCGGCGGTCGGCGAGATGGCGTTCTCGGTCGAGGACTTCGCGCCCCAGCGGCTGGCGGTCGACGCCGAAGGCCGCGCGCAGGACCCGGTCGCCGCCGGCGAGACGCGCCAGGTGACGGTCAACGCGCGCTTCCTCTACGGCGCCGCGGGCGCCGGGCTGCAGACCCAGGGCGAGGCGCGGATCATGGCCGATCCGAACCCGTTCCCGGCCTACAAGGACTATCAGTGGGGCGACCAGCAGAACGGCTTCGACGAGAAGTTCGTCGAGCTGGGCCAGAGCGTCACCGACGGCGCGGGCCGGGCGGTGCTGAGCGTGCCGACCGGCGACATCGGCGACACCGCCGCGCCGCTAAAGGCGACCGTCACCGCCTCGGTGTTCGAGCCGGGCGGCCGGCCGGTGCGCGAGAGCCTGTTCCTGAAGGTGCGGACGCGGCCGGTATACCTGGGCGTGAAGGTCGACCAGGGCGACGCCTCCGGCGGCGAAGCGGCGCCGGTGACGCTGGACGTCATCGCCGTCGACGCGGTGGGCAAGCGGATCGCCGCCCCCGGCTCGAGCTACACCCTGATCGCCGAGAACTGGGACTATGACTGGTTCCAGCAGGACGGACGATGGCAGTGGCGGCGGACCAGCCGCGACGTGGTCGTTCAGAAGGGCGCGCTGAACATCGGCGCCGGGAGCCCGGCGCGGATTGCGCGGCGGCTGGGCTGGGGCGACTACCGGCTCGTGGTCGAAGGGCCCGACGGGGCGAAAAGCGTGATCCGCTTCGCCGCCGGCTGGGGTGCGCCGGCCAAGGACGCCGAGGCGCCGGACTTCGTGCGCATCAGCGCCGGGACGGGGACCCACGCCCAGGGCGACTCGGTCACCCTGACGATCAAGGCGCCCTACGCGGGCGAGGCCCAGGTGGCCGTGGCGACGGACAGGGTCATCGACTTCAAGACCTTCAGCGTCGGAGAGGGCGGCGGCCAGGTGACGCTGAAGACCAGCGCCGCCTGGGGGGGCGGGGCCTATGTGCTGGTCAGCGTCATCCAGCCGCGCGACCCGGTGGACACGCCCAAGCCGCGGCGGGCGCTGGGGCTGCTCTATGTGCCGCTGGATCCGAAGGGCCGGCGGCTGGAGGTGGACATCGGCACGCCGGCGAAGCTGAACAGCCGCCAGCCGGTCGAGGTGCCGGTGGCGGTCAAGGGCCTGGGCGTCGGCCAGCGCGCGCGGGTGACCGTCGCCGCCGTTGACGAGGGCATCCTGCGGCTGACCCGGTTCGACAGCCCCGATCCGGTGAAGTGGTACTTCGGCAAGCGGGCGCTGACGCTGGACTACCGCGACGACTACGGCCGGCTTCTCGATCCGAACCTCGGCGCGCCGGCGAACGTCAACTTCGGCTCCGACCAGCTGGGCGGCGAGGGGCTGACGACGACGCCGATCAAGTCGGTGGCCCTGTGGTCGGGCGTGGTCGAGACCGGTCTGGACGGCAAGGCGCGGATCAAGCTGCCGGCGGCCGGGTTCAACGGCGAGCTGCGCATCATGGCCGTGGCCTGGACCGACGAGGCCGTCGGCTCGGGCGCCAGGGCGATGACCGTCCGCGAAGCCGTGGTGGCCGACCTCAACCTGCCGCGCTTCCTGGCGCCGGGCGACCGGCCGTTCGCCACGCTCGAGCTGCACAACGTCGAGGGCGCGGCGGGGGCCTACACGGCCGAGACCAGTTCGACCGGCGGCGTGAAGATGGTCTTCCGGAAGGTGTTCCAGCTGGTCCTCGGACAGCGGATCGCCGAGCGCATCCCGTTCCTGGCGCCCACCGTCTCCGGCGTGGGCAACGTCGGGTTCAAGGTGAGCGGGCCGAACGGCTTCTCGACCGCCAAGGACTACCCGATCCAGACGCGGCTGGGCTGGAGCCCGGTGACCCGGACCTTCACCGAGCTGCAGCAGCCGGGCGAGAGCTACACCCCGCCGGCGCAGCTGCTGGCCGGGCTGGCGGCCGGCGACGTGTCGATGAACGTCAGCTACTCGCCCTTCCGCGGCTTCGACCCGGGCCCGATCGCGCTGTCGCTGTCGCGCTATCCCTACGGCTGCACCGAGCAGGTGGTGTCGGTGGCCTATCCGCTGGTCTACGCCGGCGAGCTGTCGGCGGACCCGAAGAAACGGCAGAGCTCCAAGGCGCTCAACGACGCCGTCGGGCGGCTGCTCGACCGGCAGACGCTGGACGGCGCCTTCGGCCTGTGGCGGGTCGGGGACGGCGAGGCCGACGCCTGGCTGGGCGCCTACGCCACCGACTTCCTGTGGGAGGCGAAGCTGCGCGGCGCGCCGGTGCCGGACCAGGCGATGGACCGGGCCCTCGGCGCGATGCGGCAGATCAGCCGGCCGGAAGGCTGGGCCAGCGTCTCCTACCGGCTCGAGTATCCGGAGTGGTGGGGCCGCAACGCCGACGACTCCAAGCGGGCCACGCAGCGGATGCGGTCGCGGGCCTCGGCCTACGCCCTCTACATCCTGGCCAAGGCCGGCCGCGGCGACCTGGCGCGGCTGCGCTGGTGGCACGACGTGCAGATGAAGACCGACGACTCGCCGCTGGCGCGGGCGCAGGTCGGCGCCGGTCTCGCCCTGATGGGCGACCGGTCGCGGGCGCGCTCGGCCTTCCGCAAGGCGGTCGCCTCGCTCGGCTACCGCGAGGAGAGCGACTGGTACCAGAGCCAGCTGCGCGACACCGCGGCGGTCATCGCCCTGGCCTACGAGGCCGGAGAGGAGGTCATCGCCCGCGACCTGCAGAAGCGGCTCGACGGCGTGGTCAAGGATCCCGACGCGCTCAACACCCAGGAGCAGGCGCGGCTGCTGCAGGCGGCGTCGTTCATGCTGCGGCGGGCCGGGCCGGTGAAGATCGAGGCGTCCGGCGTCACCGGCCTGCCCAACGCCGGCGGCATGCGCTGGATCGTGGGGCGGCTGGCCGACGCCCGCTTCGTCAACCGGGGCGGCGCGCTGTGGCGCACGGTGACGGTGCGCGGGACCACGGTGGCCTCGCCGGGCGCCGAGTCGAACGGCGTGTCGGTCGGCAAGCGGTTCTTCAGCATGACCGGCGGCAGCGTCGACCCGACGCGGCTGCGCCAGGGCGACCGGGTGATCGTGCTGGTCTCCGGCCGGTCCGCCCAGGGCCGCACCGTGCCGCTGATCGTCGACGACGCCCTGCCGGCCGGCTGGGAGATCGAGACCACCCTGAGCCCCGAGGACGCCAAGGAGGGGCCGTTCCGGTTCCTCGGGGAGCTGACCGGCATGGACGTGCAGGAGGCCCGGGACGACCGCTACATCGCCGCGGTCGACCTCGCCGGCAACCGGCCGTTCGCCGTCGCCTATGTCGCGCGGGCGGTGACGCCCGGCGACTTCTTCCTGCCGGCGCCGGAGGTGCGGGACATGTACCGGCCGCAGGTCAACGGCCGGGGCGGGTCCGGGCGGACGGTCATCGCGGCGGGGAGCTGACCCCGCTTCGTGCGCCGCTTCGTCCTCGGCCTGATCGCGTTCCTGGGTCTGCAGGTCGTCGTCCTCGCGGTCGACGCCCTGCTGCCGCCCGACCTGTCGCGCGGCGAGCGCGCCTCGCCCGTGACGCTGGACCGCCGCGGCCAGTGGCTGCGCGCCTTGCCGGTCGAGGACGGCCGCTGGCGGATCCGGGCCGATCTCGACCGGACCGACGCGAGCTTCCTGCGGCGGCTGATCGCGATCGAGGACCAGCGCTTCCTCGAGCACCCCGGCGTCGACGCGCGGGCCGTCCTGCGGGCCGCCGGGACCGCCGCCTTGCGGGGGCGGGTGGTGTCCGGCGCCTCGACGCTGAGCATGCAGACCGCGCGGCTGCTGGAGCCACGGCCCCGGACGCTGGTCTCTAAGGCGATCGAGATGGTCCGCGCGGTGCAGCTGGAGGCGCGCTACTCCAAGCGCGAGCTGCTGGCGCTCTACCTGACGCTGGCGCCGTACGGCGGCAACCTGGAGGGGGTGCGGGCGGCCAGCCTGAGCTGGTTCGGGCACGAACCGGAGAGCCTGACGCTGGGCGAGCAGGCGCTGCTGATCGCCCTGCCCCAGGCCCCGGAGGCGCGGCGGCCCGACCGGCGGCCCGAGGCGGCGCGCGCGGCGCGGGACCTCGTCCTCGACCGCATGGTCGCCGCCGGGCTGGCGAGCCGCGAGGCCGCGGCGGAGGCCAGGACCGAGCCGATGCCGGCCCGGGCGCCGTTCCCGGCGCTCGCCTGGCACGCGGCCGGCGAGCTGGCCCGCAAGGCGCCGGCCTCGCAGGCGACCGTGGTGTCGACGATCGACGCGGGTCTGCAGCAGCGGCTGGAGCCGATCGCGGCGGCCTATGCGCGGAGCCAGGGGCTGGAGGCGACGGCGGCGATCCTGGTGGTCGAGATCGACAGCCGGGCGGTGCGGGCGGCGGTGGGCTCGGGGGGCCTCGACCGGCCGGGCGGCTGGATCGACATGACCACCGCCCTGCGCTCGCCCGGCTCGGCGCTGAAGCCGTTCGTCTACGCCTTCGCCTTCGATGACGGCGTCGCCGCGCCCGACACCGAGATCGAGGACGTCGCCACCCGCTTCGCCGACTACCAGCCCGAGAACTTCGACCGCACCTTCCGCGGCAAGGTCACCGCGCGGGAGGCGCTGTCCCACTCGCTCAACGTGCCGGCGGTGGCGATGATGGAAAAGATCGGCCCCGCCAACTTCCTGGCGCGGCTCGAGGCGGCGGGCGTGCGGCTGGTCCGCGCGAGGGCCGAGACCAAGGCGCCGGGCCTGGCGCTGGCGCTGGGCGGGGAGGGCGTCACCCTGCGCGACCTGGCGGTGCTGTACGCGGCGCTGGGCGACGAGGGCCTGGCCAAGCCGCTGGCCTGGACCGAGGCCGACGCCGAGCGGCGACGGCGGTCGGGCGGGACCCGGCTGGTGCGCGCCGAAGCGGCCCGGCAGGTGCTCGACATCCTGCGCGAGGCGCCGGCGCCCAAGGGGCGGATGCCGACCGCCCTGACCCGCGGCGGTCCCGGCATGGCCTACAAGACCGGTACCTCCTACGGCTTCCGCGACGCGGTCGCGGCCGGGGTGGTCGGCAACCATGTGATCATCGTCTGGACGGGCCGGGCCGACGGCGGCGCCCGAGGCGGGCTGACCGGACGCGAGGCGGCGCTGCCGATGCTGTTCGATGTCGCCGACGTGCTGGCCGCGCCGTCGTCGGCGCCGCCGCGCATAGCGCCCCGGGCTGCGCCGGGCGCGCTGGCGAAGCTGGAGCGGGCGGTGGAGGGCCCGAACGTGATCTTCCCGCCCGACGGCGCGACGGTGCAGGTCGAGGCGCTCGGCCCCGGCGCGCGGGGCCTGGTGCTGGCGGCCGGCGGCGACGGGCTGAGCTGGTACGTCGAGGGGCGGCCGCTGCCGGTCGATCCGGTCAGCGGCCGTACGGTCTGGAAGCCGGACGCGCCGGGCTTCTACGAACTGACCGTGATCGACGCCGAGGGCCGGTCCGCGCGATCAAAGGTGCGGATCCGCAACCCGTAGCGTCATGGCCCGACGGATTCTGACGACCCACGGTCGCCGTACGGCGCTAGGCGACCGGCGGAAGGCCGGTCAGGGCTTCGTACTCGCCGGGTCCGGACACCGTGACGTTGAGATCGTTCACGAGGCCGTTCGACAGGCGATAGACCCAGCCGTGGACGGAGAGCTTCTGGCCGCGGGCCCAGGCGTCCTGGACGAAGACGTCCGAGGCGACGTTCTGGACCTGCCGGATCACGTTCAGCTCGCAGAGGCGATCCCAGCGCTCCCGGTCCTCGAGCGATTCCAGTTCATGCTGGTGGGCGGCGTAGGTCTCGCGGATCGGGTGCAGCCAGTGGTCGACCAGGCCCCGGCGCTGGCCGTCGACCGCGGCGCGCACGCCGCCGCAGCCGTAGTGGCCGACGACCATGATGTGCTTCACCTTGATCACATCCACCGCGAACTGCAGCACGCTGAGGTAGTTGGCGTCCTGCGGCGGGGCCAGGTTGGCGACGTTGCGGTGGACGAACAGCTCGCCCGGATCGAGCCCGACGATCTCGTTGGCCGGGACGCGGCTGTCGGCGCAGCCGATCCACAGGTACTCCGGGCTCTGCTGGTTCTCGAGCCGCCTGAAGAACTCCGGATCGACCTCGGTCTTGCGCGCCGACCAGGCGCGGTTCCTGGCCTTGAGATCATCGAGCATGCGGAACTCCTACAGAACGGCGTCGGGCTGGTTGTTCGGATGAGCGGCTGCGATCGCCGGATGTTCCAACGCCCGGGCCACCGCCGTCGAGATCGCCGGGAACGGCGACATGTCGACCCCGAAACGGGCGGCGTTGTAGGCCTGCGGCACGAGACAGCAGTCGGCGAGCGTCGGAGAGTCGCCGAAGGCGTAGCCGCGGCCGTGACGGGCGACCATCTGTTCGAGCGCGGCGAACCCGTCGCCGATCCAGCGATGGACCCATTCGTTGCGCTGCGGCTCGCCGACCCCGAGGCCGGCGAGCGCCTTGAGGATGCGCAGGTTGTTCAGCGGATGGATGTCGCAGGCGACGACGGCCGCCATGGCGCGCACCACCTGCCGGTCCAGCGGAGCCTTCGGCAGCAGGGCGGGCTCCGGATGCGTCTCCTCGAGCCATTCGAGGATCGACAGCGACTGGGTCAGGACGCGGCCGTCCTCGAGCTCGATCGCGGGCACGAGATGCTGGGCGTTGACCGCGCCGTAGGCCGGGCCCTGCTGCTGTCCGGCCACCAGGTCGACGGGGACGTAGTCGTAGGGGACGCCCTTCAGGTTCAGGCCGATGCGGACCCGATACGGCGCCGAGGCGCGCCAGGCGCTGTGCAGCTTGAGGACCATCAGACCACCTTGAAGCCGATAGTTCCGACGCCTTCGACCTCGCCGGTGACCGCGTCGCCGCGCTGCAGGGCCGCCACGCCCTCCGGGGTGCCGGTGTAGATCAGGTCCCCGGCCTCGAGGCGCCACAGCTTGCCGGCTTCGGCGATGACCTCCTCCACCGACCAGATCATGTCCGCGACCTGCGCCGACTGGCGGACCTCGCCGTTGACGGAAAGGGCGATGCGGCCCTGGGGGATGGTTCCGTCGAAGGGGACGATGGCGCTGATCGGCGCGCTGGCGTCGAAGCCCTTGGCGGCGTCCCACGGCTGGCCCTTGGCCTTGAAGCCGTTCTGCAGGTCGCGGCGGGTCAGGTCGACGCCGACGGCGAAGCCGAAGATCGCGCCGCCCTCGCCGAGGGCGACGACCAGTTCGATCTCGTGATGGAGATCGGCGGTGGCCGTCGGATACGGAACGTCCTGCCCCGGCGGCACGATCGCGTCGGCCGGCTTGGAGAAGAAGAACGGCGGGTCGCGGTCATCGCCGCCCATCTCGCGCCGGTGGGCGGCGTAGTTGCGGCCCACGCAGAGGATGCGGCGCACGGGGAAGAGCAGGTCCGAGCCCTCGACGGGCACGACCGGTTGCGGGCGGATCGGGACGGCGTAGGTCATGCCGCGCTTCCTAGAGCCTTTGGCCGGGGATGGAAACGGCCTGGACGCCGCGCGCCGGAGTGGAAAATTCCCCGATTTAACGCCGGCTCAACCTGGGCGGGGGTTCTGTGGAGAAAACGGGGTTGGGGAAACGCCATGGGCTTCGGGGACATGAAGATTCCCGCGAAGTTGACGCTGGTCTTCGCGGGGCTGGTCGCGGCCACCGCGGCCCTCGGCCTGACGGCGCACCTGCAGATGGCCCATCACCAGCAGTCGGTCGCGCGGACGGACGAGGCCAATCGCGTCCTGCTCGCCGCGTCGCGCATCGAGTACGGCCTTATCCGTCAGGAGAACTCGGTGCGCGGGTTCCTGCTGTCGGGAGATCCCTACTACCTGCGCCGGATAGACGAGACCCACCGTCCCGCCTTCGAGGCCGCCCTGGCCGAGCTGGCGCGCGGCCCGGGCGCGGCCGACGCCCGGGCCATCGCCGCCGCCTACGCCGACTATCGCCGGACGGTGCTGGAGCCGGTCAGCCGTCTGAGCGGCGACGACGCGGGGCGGCGCCGCGCGATCGCGCTCGTTCGACCGGACGGACCTGCCGACGCGGCGATCAAGCCCGCCGAGGCCGCGGTCGCCCGGGCCATGGCCGAGGCGCGGGCGCGGATGCTGGCCGAGAGCGCCCTGCAGGCCAGGACCGGCGCCGGACTCTGGGCGGTGCTGCTCGGCGGCGTCCTGTTCACCGGCCTGCTGACCGCGCTCGCCGCCCTGTGGGCCGCCCGCGTGATCGCCCGCCCCGTCACCGGGCTCGCCGACGCGATGGATCGAATCCGCGGAGGGGGCGCCCTGGAGCCTCTGGCGCCGGCGGCGCGGCGCGACGAGATCGGCCGGCTGACCGCCGCCTTCAACGCCATGGTCGCCGACCTGACCGCGCACGAGGCGTCGCTGAGGGACGCCATGGCGGCGCTGGTCCGCGCCCGTGACGCGGCCGAGACGTCCGACCGGCTGAAGAGCGAGTTCATCGCCAACATGAGCCATGAGATCCGCACGCCGCTGAACGGCGTCCTCGGCATGCTGCAGGCGATGCGGATGGAGCCGCTGAGCGCGTCCCAGACGCAGTGCACGGCGCTGGCCCAGGCGTCGGCCGAGGCCCTGATGGTGATCCTCGACGACATCCTCGAGATGGCCAGGATCGAGGCCGGCCAGGCGCGGCTGCAGGTGGCGCCGTTCGATCTCGCCGATACGCTGGAGGCGGCCGTGGGCCGCCACGCCGAGGCGGCGGCGGGCCAGGGGCTGGCGCTGTCGGTGAAGGTCGATCCCGAGGTCGAGGGGGTCTGGCTGGGCGACGCGGCGATGATCGGCCGGGTGATCGACAAGCTGGTCTCCAACGGCGTCAAGTTCACGCCCCAGGGCCGCGTCTGCGTGAAGGCCTCCGCGGGCGAGGGGACGGTGCGCATCAGCGTGCGCGACACGGGGATCGGCATCGCGCCGGCGCAGCAGGCGGCGCTGTTCCGCAAGTTCAGCCAGGTCGACGGCTCCGCGACCCGCCGGTTCGGCGGCGCGGGCCTGGGGCTGGCGATCTGCCGGGAGCTGACGCGGCTGATGGGCGGGACCATCCGCGTCGAGAGCGGACCGGGCGAGGGCTCCTGCTTCACCCTCGACGTGCCGCTGACCCGGCGGGCTTCGCTGCGCGCCGCCTGAGCCGTCAGGCGCTAGCGCCGGGCGGCCAGCAGGTCGGTCCAGCGCCATTCGCCGCCGCCGAGGGCGAGACCGGGGGCGCCGGGCGCGTCGCTGAACGAGATCAGCACCAGGCCGCGCATCGTCTGCGCCCGGCAGGCCGCGGGCGCGAAGGCGACCTCCATGGCGATGGCCTGGCGGACGCCGGCGAGGCCCTTGCCGTCCTGGCCGGGATTGCGCAGCCACTCGCCGTTCCAGACCAGGATGGCGCGGCCCCGCGGGCCGAGCGTTCGGTGCGCCTCGTCGACCGCGCGGCGGATGTCGGCGTCGCGGCGCAGCGCCGCCTGCAGGCGCCCGACCATGTCGCAGGACCCTGACCCGGCGCCCGATCCCGCGCCGCCGGCGCCGGATCCGCCGCCCCGCCCGGCGGTGAGCGCGCCCGCGATGTCAGCCTCGCCGAGGACGACGTCCGGCTCC
>CALKHU010000215.1 GCA_937991555.1 uncultured Caulobacter sp. | reverse complement strand
CGCCGCGCCGCATGGCGGCCGAGCCGGTGGCCGCGCCGGTCGCCGCCGCGCCTCTGCCGGCGCCGGTCCACCGGATCGAGGAGCCGGGCAGCGTCACCGTGCTGACCCTCGGCGCCCACATGTGCAAGTGGCCGATCGGCGACCCGTCGAGCGACGGCTTCACCTTCTGCGGCCGCCGCATCGGCGAGACCGGCCCCTACTGCCGCGAACACGCCCAGGTCGCCTATCAGCAGCCCCAGCCGGGAAAGAAGAAGGCCGGCGCCTCGGAACTGGCACGCTCGCTGCGCCGCTACATCTAGTTCTCGCCCACAGGCGAGCTGCGAGCCCGGCTTCCGCGTCGCGGAGGCCGGGCTTTCGCTTTATGCATGGGGCATGAGCGATACCGACTCGCCGTCCTCCAACGCCCAGGCCTACTCGGTCTCCGAACTGGCGTTCGCCCTGAAGCGGACCCTGGAGGACGCCTACGGCTTCGTGCGGCTGCGCGGGGAGCTGTCGAAGGTCACCCACCACGCCAGCGGTCACGTCTATCTGACGCTCAAGGACGACAAGGCGGCGCTGGACGGCGTCGTCTGGAAAGGCTCGGTGCGCGGGCTGTCGGTCCGGCCCGAACAGGGGCTGGAAGTAATCGTCACCGGCCGCATCACCACCTTTCCCGCAGGCTCGCGCTACCAGATCGTGATCGAGACCATGGAGGCCGCCGGCGTCGGCGCCCTGCTGGCCCAGCTCGAGCGGCTGAAGCAGAAGCTGGCCGCCGAGGGCCTCTTCGCGGCCGAGCGCAAGCGTCGTCTCCCCTCGATGCCCGCCACGGTCGGCGTGATCACCAGCCCGACCGGCGCCGTCATCCGCGACATCCTGCACCGGATCCGCGACCGATGGCCCTGTCGCGTCATCGTCTGGCCGGTTGTCGTGCAGGGCGACGCCGCCGCGCCGCAGGTGGCCGCCGCGATCCGGGGCTTCAACGCCATGCGGCCGGACGGCCCCGTGCCGCGACCCGACATCCTGATCGTGGCCAGGGGCGGCGGTTCGGTGGAGGATCTCTGGGCCTTCAACGACGAGGCTCTGGCGCGCACCGTCGCCGAGGGGACGATCCCGCTGATCTCCGCCGTCGGCCACGAGACAGACACGACCCTGATCGACTTCGTCTCCGACCGCAGGGCGCCGACCCCGACGGCCGCCGCCGAGATGGCGACGCCGGTGCTGTCGGAACTCCGCGCCCTGGTCAGCGACTACGACCGCCGCCTGAACCAGTGCGGCGGGCGGGCGATCGAGGCCCGCCGCGACCGGCTGGCCGCCGCCGCCCGCGGCCTGCCCCGGCCGGCGGACATCCTGGCCATGGCCGGCCAGCGGCTTGACTACGCCTCCAGCCACCTGGCGGGCGGGTTGCGCCGCAACGTCGATCTGCACGCCCGCGCCCTGGGGGAGACGGCGGCGGCGCTGCGGCCGGCGCTGCTGGACCGCCGAAGCGAGCAGCTGCGCGCGCGGCTGGACCAGCTGGACCTGCGGCTGAGGACCGCCGCTTCAGCCCGCCTGCAGGCGGCCGGCGACCGGTTGGCGCGCGGGGGCGCGCCGCTGCGTCCGGAAGCGCTGGAGCGGCGCAACGCCCAGCTCGGTCTGCGGGTGGACGAGCTGAACCTCCGCCTCAACGCCGGCATTCCAAGGCGGCTCCAGGCCCTCGCGGACCGTCTCGCCGGCCTCGACAAGCTGCGGCTGACGCTGAACCCGAAGCGGCCGCCGCGGCCCGGCTTCGTGCTGGTGACCCGCCAGGACGGCTCCCTCATCCCGCGCGGCGGCGACCTCGTCGCGGGCGACGGGGTGAGGCTGATGTTCGAGGACATGACCCGCGAGGCGATCGTCGACGGCCCGCCCGGGGCCTCGGCCGCCGCGCCTGCCCCTGCCTCCGCCCCGCCCCGGCCGGCGGCGAAAAAGACGCCTCCGCCGCCTTCCGGGCAGGGCGACCTGTTCTAGCGGGCGCCGGTTCGCTACATTGGACGCCATGAACGCTTTCGATCGCGACATGGCCGGGCGGGACCTGGCCGTCCTGCACTACGGCGACGGCGAGTACGCCGTGCTGAAACCCGGACGCCACGTCCTCTGCGCCGTCACCGGGACGAAGATCCCGCTGGAGGCGCTCCGCTACTGGAACGCCGAGACCCAGGAGGCCTACGCCGGGCCGTCCGAGGCCTTTCAGCGGTGGAAGGAGCTGAACCCCTGAACCGCCGGGGCCTCCTGGCGGGCCTCGGTCTGGCGGCCGTCGCCGGCCGCGCCCTCGCGGCGCCCCCGCTGGTTGTCGGCGGACGCTATCGCCAGGGCGGCTTCGCCATCGGCCGCAGCAGTCCGCGCGCGACCATCATCCTCGACGGCGAGATCGTCGGGACCGCGTCGGCGGACGGCTGGTTCTTCGTCGGCTTCGACCGCGACGCAGCGCCGACGGCCGAGCTGCGCGTCGACGCCCTCGGCGGGTCCATCCTGCACCCGCTCGACATCCGGCCCGGAGAATTCGACGTCCAGCGGATCGGCGGCCTGCCGCGCGACCAGGTCGAGCCGACCGACCCGGCGCTCCTCGAGCGCATCCGCCGCGAGGTCGAACTCAAGACGGCGGCCCTGACCAGCCGCCTCGACGGAGACGCCTTCAAGGACGGCTTCGACTCGCCCCTGGAAACCTGGCGGCTGAGCGCGCGCTTCGGCGGCCAGAGGATCCTCAACGGCATTCCAAACCGGCCCCACTACGGCGCCGACCTCGCCGCGCCGAACGGGGCGGTGATCCGCGCCCCGGCCGACGGACTCGTGACCCTCGCCGAGCCCTCGATGCATTTCGAGGGCGGGCTGACGATGATCGACCACGGTCAGGGCCTGACCAGCTTCTATCTCCACCAGTCCCGGATCGACGTCGTCGCCGGGCAGGCCGTCTCGCGCGGGCAGCCGATCGGCGCCGTCGGCATGACCGGCCGGGCGACCGGGCCCCACCTGTGCTGGCGCCTGAAATGGCGCGATCGCAACCTCGATCCGATGCTGATGCGCGGTTTCACGCGGCCCGGACCGGGGTAACCATTCAGTAGCCCTGTGTCGCCTAACTAGGCCCACCGAAGCCGCCGGGCCTGTCCCGGCGGCCCAACGAGGTCAGGGATGGAATCGGGACTTGGCGGACTGAAGGTGCTGCTCGTGGATGACAACGGGCATATGCGCACCATCGTCGCCACCATCCTCAAGGGCATCGGCATCCTCGACATCCATGAAGCGTCCGACGGGGCCGAGGGTCTCCAGGCGCTGCGCCGCTGGCCCGCCGACCTCGCCATCGTCGACTTCCGCATGAGCCCGATGGATGGCGTCGACTTCACCCGGCTGGTCCGCAACGCCGAGGACAGCGTCAACCCGTTCCTGCCGATCATCATGATGACCGGGTTCGCCGACCGTCCGCGGGTCGAGGAAGCGCGCGACGCAGGCGTCACCGAACTGATCGTCAAGCCGGTCACCGCCCGCGCGATCATCGACCGCCTGAACGCGGTGGTCTACCGGCCGCGCCCGTTCGTCCGCACGGCCGACTACTTCGGTCCCCAGCGACGCGGCATCGACGACGTCGCGCCGGAAGCGCCCGAACCCGCCTACGCGCGGATCTGATCAGTCATCCGCCGCCGCGAGGCCCCTGTAGGCCTCCTTCGGCCAGCGCCGGTGGACCCAGAACCATTCCTCCGGCCGCTTGCGGATCTGCTCCTCGACGAGGGCGGTGATGCGCCGCACGCCCGCCGCGATGTCGGCGGTCCGGTCGCCGGTCTGTTCGAGCACGATCGGCTCGTGGACCACGGCCCGGAACCGCGCCCCCTTCGTCCGCTCCACCGTCATCGGCTGCAGCACCGTGCCGAAGCGCAGCGCCAGCCGGGTGGGGCCCGGCGCGGTCATCACCTCGTGACCGAAGAACGGCGCCGGCACGCCGCCCCGGTTGAACTTCTGGTCGTTCATCAGGGCCACGGAGACGCCCTTCGCCATCGCCTCCAGCATCTCGCGCGCGCCGTCGCCGCCCTTCGGCGCGAACAGGCGGACCCCATACCGGAAGCGGCTGTCGCGGATCCGCTTGTCGACGTAGGGGTTGTTGGCCGCGCGATAGGTGATCTCGCAGGGCACCCCGGCGTTGACGATCGCCGCCGGCATCACCTCCCAGTTCGAGAAGTGTCCCGAAACGAACACGACCGGTTTGCCGCTCTGCGCGATCTCGGTCAGCCGCTCGCCGTTGACCACCTCGACCCGCCCGGTCGAGGGCAGGATGCGGTCCATGTTGGGAAACTCCGCGACTGTCCGCCCGTTGCTCTCCCACTGGTCGGCGAGCACGCGCCGGCGCCACGCCTCGTCCTTTTCCGGGAAGGCGAGGAGCAGGTTCTGCCGCGCCACCTCATGGGTCTTGGTGAGGGGTCCGATGAGGCGGAACAGCTTGCCGCCGAGCCAGGAAGCGGCGTCCACCGGCAGCAGGCGGAACAGACCGTTGAACAGGTCGAACGCCACCGCCTCGAGCCGCCAGACGACGTGCTGCCACTTGGACGGAGGTGGGGGCGGCTTCGCCATGGGTCCCGATCTAGCGCGCTTCGCACGGCGCGAACAGGGAATCGCCCGGCGGATGATCCCCCTACGGGCGGGTATCCACAGCGCCAGATCGCTTGGTGCGCGACTTGCGGGTGTCACATCGGGCTGTTTCGTTCCGGGACAGCCGCCAGACGCAAACAAAACGGGGGCAACCGCCCATGGGCAACGACATCGACGTTCATCTCGGCAAGCGGCTTCGCCGCCGTCGCCGCCTCCTCGGCCTGACCCAGCAGCAGCTGGCCGGCACGGTCGGGGTCCGCTTCCAGCAGATCCAGAAGTACGAATGCGGCGCCAACCGGATCAGCGCCTCCCGCCTCTGGCAGCTGTCCGAGGCCCTCGAGGTTCCGGTCGGCTACTTCTATGACGGCCTGTCCGACGCCGACCGCCGCGAGCTCGCCTCGCAGGACGCCGGCGAAGGCGGCGAGATGTTCGCCCGCAAGGAGACGCTCGACCTGATCCGCGCCTACTACCAGCTCGGCGAGCGTCCGCGCCGTCGCCTGCTCGACCTGGCCAAGTCGCTCAACGGCGAGACCGACGCGGCCTGACGGCGACCTGTCTGCCCCTGGTTGTCATCCCGGACGGTCCGAAGGGCCGGTCCGGGACCCAGGGGGCGTTGGCCCTTGTTGGCGACGCCGCCCGCGGCTAACCGTGGCCGCATGTCCCTGACCGCTGTCCAACTCGCCGAGCTCGACGCCTTCCTGATCGAGCTGAACCGCGTCGCCGCCGACGCCATCCTGCCGCTGTTCCGGGCCGACCATGGCCTCGAGAACAAGCTGGCCGGCGGCTTCGACCCGGTGACGGAAGCGGACAAGGCCGCCGAGCGGGCCATTCGCGCGCGCATCGCCGAGCGCTACCCGGACCATGGCGTTATCGGCGAGGAGTATGGCGAGGACCGTCCGGACTCCGACTTCGTCTGGGTGCTCGATCCGGTCGACGGCACCCGCGCCTTCATCGCCGGCCTGCCGCTGTGGACGACGCTCATCGGACTGCGCCACGAGGGTGTCCCGGTGCTCGGCTCGATCGGCCAGCCCTATCTCGGCGAAATCTATCTCGGCGGCCCGGCGACAGGGTCGCGGCTGATCAGCCGCGGCGGCGAGACGCCGCTGAAGGTGCGCCCCTGCCCGCGGCTGACGGACGCCATCATCTGCACCACCGATCCGGCCATCCTGACCGGCCCCGAGCTGGGCTCCTGGACCCAGGTCCGCGCCGCCGCCCGTCTGGCCCGGCTGGGCCTCGACGCCTACGGCTACGCGATGGTGGCGCTGGGCACGATGGACCTGGCGCTGGACACCGGCCTGCAGGTCTGGGACGTCGAGGCGGTGATCCCGGTGATCCAGGGCGCGGGCGGCGTCGTCACCGACTGGTACGGCCGGCCGGCGACCAGCGCCTCTGGAAAGTTCGCGTTCGCCGGCGATCCGGCCTGCCTCGAGGACGCTCTGGTGACGCTGAAGCGCTCGGCGGCCCGCTAGCGGGCAGGGCTGGACACTAGCCGGCCAGCACCCCGTCCACCTCGCGCCAGACGAGGGCGCGGATGTCATCCGTTTCCTGGAACAGCTCGTGGTAGGCCCCCGGGATCTCCACCCAGCGGCCCTTGGGGATGCGGGCGGTGATGGTCCGCTGGTCGTCGTTGCAGACCAGCTTTTCGAGCTCGGCCCCCATGACCAGCACCGGGATGTCGATGGCCGCCACGCCCGGCGACCGCTTGAGCCAGGCCGAGGCCGAGAACGCGAAGTCGAGCCAGCCCCAGGTGCCGGCGTTCAGGCCGAGCAGCGGCTCGGCGACGTAGAGCCCCCTGTTCCGTGCGTAGCGGCGCGGATCGTGGGTGACGATGTTGGCCTCGAAGGTCTCGCCGTGCGGATCGCCGGGGTTGCCGAGGATGTAGTCCTCGCCCCGCGCGCGGGCCATCAGCCAGGCCAGCGCCCGGGCGGCGCGACGCGGGCGATTGCCGGTCTGCAGTCCCAGCATCGGCGCCGACAGCACGGCCGCCCTGAAGTCCCCGATCCCGTGCGCCAGGGCCAGCAGCGTCAGGCAGCCGCCCATCGAATGGCCGATGGCGTACCACGGCTTCGGCAGCCGATCGGCGAAGTGAGCGAGCAGGGCGCGGTAGTCCTCGACGAAGTCGCGGAATCCCCGGGCATGGCCCTTGAGCCGGTCGGCCAGCGGGCGGTGCGACAGCCCCTGCCCCCGCCAGTCGTGCGCCAGCACGACGAACCCGCGCTGCTGAAGCTCGCCAATCACCTCGTAGTACTTTTCGATCGGCTCGGTGCGGCCGCCGCTCAGGACGACCGAGCCCCTCGGTTCGCCCTTGGGCAAAAACAAGGCGGCGCGGAGGCGAACCGCCCCCGCGCCGCTGAACCATTCCGCCGTTCCGTCAGACGGAACGGGCGCCTCGGCAGTCGAGACCAG
>CALKHU010000214.1 GCA_937991555.1 uncultured Caulobacter sp. | reverse complement strand
AGCTCGCGATCGCGCGGGCCAGCGCCGCGACCAACCAGGTCTATTTCGTCGACATCAACGGCGCGGGAACCCTGGGCGTCGGTCTGTCGGGCGTCTTCGGTCCCGGCGGCGAGGTGATCCACCAGGCCGGGGCCGGCCACGAGGTCATCGCCGTCGAGCTCGATCTGGATCACGTCACCCGGGTGCGTGAGCGGGGGTGGCAGGGCCTCGGCCAGCCGCTGAAGAGCCTTCGCGACAATCCGGTCGTCTTTCCGCCCTACCGCGACGGGTTCGCCGCGTCGGAGGCCTTTTCGGCCCTCGGTCCGCTGGAGAAGCCCCGGCCCGAACGGGCTGCGGCCGTCCGCCGCGATCCGGGCGCGTGACAGACATCACCAGCAAAGCCAGTTTCAAGAAGAGGGGGTAGAACAGTGCAGAAGTCCAAACTCACCGGCGCCGTTTCCATCGGCGCGCTGCTTGTCGGCATGGCCTCCGGCGGCGTCGCGGCCGCCCAGGAGACCGGCTCCACCACGGTCGGCGAAATCGTCGTCACCGCCACGCGCCGCGAGCAGAGCGTGCTCGACGTGCCCTACAACATCTCGGCGGTGTCCGGCGCGGCGATCGAGGACGCCAAGGTGGCCGACAACGCCGAGCTGATGCGGGGCATTCCGGGGGTGGCCGTGGTCGATCGCGGCTACCGCAACGCCGGCGTCGTCAACAACGTGCTCATCCGGGGTCTGAACGTCGACAGCAACGCCCTCGGCGACTACGCGGTCTCCAGCGTCGCTCCGGTGTCGACCTATCTCAACGACACGCCCGTGTTCGCCGGCTTCCTGCTCAAGGACCTCGACCGGGTCGAGGTCCTGCGCGGTCCCCAGGGGACGCTGTACGGGTCCGGCTCTCTCGGCGGCACGGTCCGCTACATCACCCGCGCGCCCCGGCTCGGCGTGTTCAGCGGCGCCGCCAACATCACCTCGAGCAGCGTCGAGGGGTCGGACAGCATCGGCTGGGCCGGAGACTTCACGATCAATGTTCCGCTCGGCGAGACCCTCGCCCTGCGCGCCACGGTCAGCCGGCTCGACTACCCCGGCCTGACGGACTACGTGAACCTCTACGTGCTGGACAACACCGGCGCGCCGGCGGCCCCCGGCGGCATCCTTGCGCCGACGGCCAGCTACACCAGCCGCAAGGACGCCGACACGGTCGAGGTCTGGTTCGGCCGCGTGGCCCTGCGCTGGGCGCCCGGCGACCGCTTCGACGCCACCCTGACCTACAGCAGCCAGTCCGATGAGGTGGGCGGCCGCCGGCAGGTCACCCGCGGCGTCGACGGCTACGGCAACGCCTACGGCGAGTACGAGAACGGCTCCGTGCAGCTCGAGCCCTCGTCGCGCGACGTCAGCCTGCTGGGCCTGGAGATGAACGTCGACCTCGGCTTCGCGACGCTGACCTCGTCCACCTCGCACTACCTGCACGAGGGCGACAGCATCAGCGAGAACACCGGCTTCTACGCGCAGTCCGGCTTCCTCAGCTTCTACTACAACTACCCGCGGCCGATGGCCTCGGCCGTGCGGTCCTATTCGGACGAGGCGACGATCCAGGAGGTGCGCCTGGTCTCGAAGGCCGGCGGTCCCGTCGACTACGTCATCGGCGCCTACTACAACGACGATACCCTGGACTCGGCCCAGGACAGCTATCTGCGCGGCTTCAAGCGCTGGTGGGACCTCTGGAGCGGGTTCCCCGCGGCGGTTTCGAGCGATCGCGACTTCCTCTACCGCCGGCACGAGGAGTTCACCGACAAGGCGGTGTTCGGCGAGCTGACCTGGCACGCGACGGACGCCCTGGCGCTGACGGGCGGCGTGCGCTGGTTCGAGAACGAGGCGGTCAACACCACCTTCATCGACGTGCCGCTCTATACCTCGCTCAGCCAGCCTGTGACGGCGGTGTTCCGGTCATCGGAAAGCAAGGCGCTGTTCAAGGGCAACCTGAGCTGGGCGTTCAGCGACGACGGGCTCTTCTATGCGACGGTGTCGGAAGGCTATCGCCGGGGCGGCTCCAACGCCGTGCCCCTGGCCGGCAACTTCGCCGAGGATCCGCGCTGGCAGATCTACAAGTCGGACTCGGTGGTCAACTACGAGGCCGGCGTAAAGGGACGCTGGGGCAGCTTCGTCTATGACGCGGCCGTCTTCTACGTCGACTGGGATGACATCCAGCTCAACACCGCCACGCCGAACTGGGGCTTCTACGTCGTCCAGAACGGCGGCAAGGCCCGCACCTACGGGCTGGAGACCTCGCTCGACGGAAGGCCGACGGACTCGCTGCACTACACGGTGGGCTACACCTACACCAACGCCGCCCTCAGCGACGATCTGGTCAGCCCCCTGGGAACCGTGCTGGCCACGGACGGCTCGCAGCTTCCGGGGACGCCGGAGCATGCGGTCAACCTGTCGATGGACTACACGTGGCGCCTGTCCGACGACCTCAGCGTCGTCGCAAGGGCCAGCGGCTACTACCAGTCCGAGACGCGCAACGCCCTGGGCGGTCCCAAGTTCAACACCCGGCTCGACGGCTTCCAGATCTGGAACGCCTCGGCCACCGTCGCGAGGGGCGACTGGGCGGCGACCCTGTTCGTCAAGAACCTGTTCAACGAGGACGGCGTCACCGGCGAATTCACCGAGGCCTACATGGGCACGCGGCCGGCGGTGGGCTACTACGGCAACGCCTCCAAGGAGTTCATCTCCCTGCCGCGGACCATCGGTCTGTCGCTGGACTACAGCTTCTAGGACGACGATGGCCAGTCCGGCGGTCAGCACCACGGCGATGAACGAGCTGGGCGGCATCGCCCCGCTCGTTCACGGCGGCCGTGTCGGCGAGGCCTTGTCGCGACTGGCCTCCCTGGAGGCCGGCGCGACCGGCGACGCCCGGTTGTTGCAGCACCTGGGCGAGCACTACACCCACTGCGGCAAGCCGGCGGCGGCGGTCCGCTGCTACCGGCGCGCGGCCGCGTTGACGCCGGACGACCCGCGGTGCCTCTACAACCTCGCCGCGGCCCTGATCGCCACGGGCGAAACCCACGAGGCGGAAGCGCTTCTGGACAGGGTGATTACGCTCGATCCGTCCGACCACGACGCCTGGCAGAACCGTTCGACGCTTCGCCGGCAGACGCACGCCCGCAATCATGTCGACGCGCTCCTCCAGGCCGTTGACCGGGCCGGTTCCGGTCCCGGCGAGGTGGCGCTCAGCTACGCCCTGGCCAAGGAGCTGGAAGACCTCGACGATCCGCGCGCCAGCTTCACCTGGCTGAAGCACGGGGCGGACCGCCGGCGGCGCATGCTCAGCTATCGGGTGGAGGCCGACGTCGCGGCGATGGCCGAGATCGCCCGGGTGTTCGACGCGGCCCTGTTCGACGAGCCCGCCGCCGGATGCGACGAGGCCGGACCCATCTTCATTCTTGGCCTGCCGCGGAGCGGCACCACCCTGGTCGACCGCATCGTCAGCTCGCACGAGGCGGTCGAAAGCCTCGGCGAGATCAACGATTTCGCCCTTGCGCTGATGCGCCTTGCGGGGGCCGGGGGCGGGAAGGGCGATCTCATCCGCCGCTCGGCCGGTCTCGACCCGGCGGCGCTCGGCCGCGCCTATCTCGACAGCGTCGCGGGCTATGGGCGCGCCCGCCCGCTGTTCATCGACAAGACGCCGGTCAACTTCCTCTACATCGGGCTCATCGCCCGCGCGCTGCCCGGGGCTCGCATCATCCATCTGCGCCGCAACGCGATGGACAGCGGCTATGCGCTCTACAAGACCCTGTTCCGCATGGGCTGTCCCTATTCCTATGACCTGGGCGACCTGGCGGCCTACATGCTCGCCTACCGGCGCCTGATGGACCATTGGCGGGCGGTCCTTCCGGCCCGCGTCCTCGATGTCGACTACGAGGCCCTGGTGACGGACCAGGAAGCCGTCAGCCGGCGGATCATCGACCACTGCGGACTGGACTGGCGCGACGCCTGCCTGCGCTTCCACGAGAACGCCGCCCCCGCGGCCACCGCCAGCGCGGTCCAGGTCCGCCAGCCGATCCATGACCGGTCCGTCGGCCTCTGGCGCCGATACGCCCGCGAACTGCAGCCGCTCGCGGACGCCCTGCGGGCCGGCGGCCTCGATCCGGCGGAGCTCGTCTGATGCGACCGGGCCTTGCAGCCGCGGGCGGACTGGCCATCGCCCTGTTGATGGTCGCGGCGGCGCCTGCCGCGACGGCGACGCCGCTGGACCTGGCCACCCTGTCGGGCGAGCGGCTCGCCGGGCCGGTCGACCTGTCCGCCTTCGCCCCTTCTCCGCAGGCGGAGACCCTGGAGGGGCGCATCGCGCTGCGTCTGGCGCTCGACACCACGAACCGCCGCCTGACGCTGAAACTGCGGCGGGACGAGACGGCCGACGACGCCGCCGCGCGACGGGCGCGCCCGACACTGCCCGACTTCGACTTCGCCTTCGTGGCCGAGGACGGCGTTCTGATCCCCCTGCGGCGCGGGGTTGTGGAGAGCGCGCACCCGGCATGGGACTGGGTGGTTGAACCGGGCGCCGTCTGGCGCGAGCCGGGCGAGGCCGGATGGCTGCGCGCGGCCCTGCCGGTCGCGCTGCAGGAGCGCAACGCCAACTGCGTGCACAACGGCGTCCTGACCTTCGCCTTCCGGCCGGACGGGGCGGTGTCGAAGGCGGCGCTGGAGTTCGCCTCCGAGACCTGCGCCTACCTGAAGTTCGACGGCTGGGGCCTGTTTCCCGCCCGGCTGGACCTGTCGCCGGCGAGCGGCGCCGACACCGTCGTCGCGGCCTATCGCGCCGAGGTCGCCGGACGCCTTCCCGTCCGCCCGGTCAGCGAACTGGCGGCGCGTTATCCGGGCGTCGATCCCGGCCGGCTCGGACTGGCTCGACCCGGCGACGGCGACGCGCCGGCCGCCTGGGGGCTGGTCGTCGACGGCGTGCGCTACGCGGGTCCATGCCGGACCCGGCACGGCGACTATCCCTTTTGCGCGGCCCTGGCGCTGCCGTCCTATTCGACCGCAAAGTCGATCGTCGGCGGCGTCGGTCTGATGCGGCTGGAGGCGCTGCGCCCCGGCGCCACCCGCAGGCTGGTGCGGGACCATGTGCCCGCCTGCGCGCAGGGGAGGACCTGGGATGGCGTCACGCTCGCCGACGCCCTCGACATGGCCACCGGGGTCTACACCACCGCCGGGTCCGAGGCCGACGAGGGTGCGGCGGACATGTCCGCCTTCTTCGCGGCGCCCGATCACGCGTTCAAGGCCGCCTACGCCTGCCGCCGCCACGACCGCCGCGCGGAGCCCGGAAGGGCGTTCGCCTATCACACGACCGACACCTACCTGCTCGGCGCGGCGATGTCCGACATCGCCCGCCGCGAAGGCCTGGGCGACCTCTATGCCGACATCGTCGCCCCGCTGTGGCGCGACATCGGCGTCGGGCCGACGATCGGCGAGACGCGACGCACGCTGGACGCGGTCCGGCAGCCGTTCACCGGCTGGGGTCTGACCTACCGGGCCGACGACATCGTTCGCATCGCCGCGTGGCTGTCGTCGGGCGCCCGGATCGAGGGGCGACCCGTGCTGGACGAGGCGCTCCTCGACGCGGCGCTGCAGCGCGATCCCGCCAATGCCGGGCTGCCCGCCGGCGGCCCCGCCTACCGCTACAAGGGCGGCTTCTGGGCCCGCGACATCGCCCCCGTCGTCGGCTGCGACCGGCCGCTCTGGGTTCCGTTCATGTCGGGCTACGGCGGCATCTCGGTCGTGCTGCTGCCCGGTGACATGACCTTCTACTATTTCGGCGACAGCGGCGTGTTCGACTGGGCGCCGGCCGCCGTCGAGGCCGCCAGGATGAAACGGATCTGCCGATGACCGACACCGCCCTGACGCCGGTCCGCCGCGGATGGCCCCGCGCGCCCGAGGACAGCCTGCTGGCCAGCGTGCTGCTGTCCTTCCTGGCGACCGCCGGCCTGTTCTACGTCAACATCATGGCCGCCCTGGTCGACGGCCTGACCAGCGGCGCCGGCCTGACGGCCCGGCAGGCCGGGTTCGTCGCCTCCGCCAACGTCTATGGCGCGGCGGTCGGCGCCCTGGCTGCGGTGTTCATCATCCGGCGCGCCCCGTGGCGGCCGACCGCGGTGGTGGTCCTGCTGTCGCTGATCGTCGTCGATCTCGGGTCGATCCTTCTGACATCCGCCGAGGTGCTGATCGCCGCGCGTTTCGTGCACGGCTTCATCGGCGGCCTGCTGGTCGGGGTCGCCTTCGCGGTGATCGCTCGCACGAAGTCGCCCGACCGCACGTTCGGCATGCTGCTGGTCGTGCAGTTCGGCCTCGGCGGCCTGGGCCTGATGTTCCTGCCGCGCCTGACGCCGGTGTTCGGGCATGGCGTACTGTTTCTCGCCCTGGCGGCGTTCAGCGCGGCGACCCTCGCCATGACGCCGTTCCTCGGCGACTATCGCCCGGCGACGCCGGCCGCGCCGGGCGCCGTCCGCGCGCCGATCCGGTGGCGACCGCTGGCCCTGGTGTTCGGCGCCATCTTTCTTTTCCAGGCCGCCAACATGGGGCTGGCGGCCTACATCATCGACCTCGGTATGTCGTCCGTGCTTAAGCTCGCCTTCATTACCTACACCCTCGGCGCGGCCAACTGGCTCGGCGCGCTCGGGTCGGTTCTGGTGGTCG
>CALKHU010000213.1 GCA_937991555.1 uncultured Caulobacter sp. | reverse complement strand
TGACCGCCGACCGGGCCGCCCGGGCCGCCGACGCCGCCGCGGCCGAGGCCCGCGAGCATCGGGCCGGCATCGCCGCGCGCCTGGACGCCGCCCGCGACCGCTTCGCCGAGATCGCCGCCAACATCCGCGAGTCGGCCAAGATGGAGCCAGAGGAACTGGGCCGCTCGCTGCAGGACGAGGCCTACGCCATCCCCGCCAGCGCCGGCGGCGTCGAGGCCCACCTCTACAACCTCGAGCGGGAACGCGACGCCATCGGTCTCGTCAATCTGCGCGCCGAGGAGGAGAGCGCCGAGCAGACCCAGCGCCTGCAGACGCTGAAGGCCGAGCGCGTCGACCTGACCGGCGCCATCGCAAAGCTGCGCGAAGGCATCGAGGAGCTGAACGCCGAGGGCCGCGAGCGCCTGCTGGCCGCGTTCGACGTCATCAACGGCCACTTCCAGGCCCTCTTCCAGGCGCTGTTCGGCGGCGGCCAGGCCGAGCTGAGGCTGATCGAGAGCGACGACCCGCTGGAAGCGGGCCTCGAGATCTACGCCTGCCCCCCGGGCAAGCGGCTGTCGACGATGAGCCTGATGTCGGGCGGCGAGCAGGCCCTGACCGCCTCGGCGCTGATCTTCGGCGTCTTCCTGGCCAACCCGGCCCCGATCTGCGTGCTGGACGAGGTCGACGCGCCCCTCGACGACGCCAACGTCGACCGCTTCTGCTCGATGCTCGACGAGATGCGCCAGCGGACCCAGACCCGCTTCATCGCCATCACCCACAACCCGGTGACCATGAGCCGCGTCGATCGCCTGTTCGGCGTGACCATGGCCGAGCGCGGCGTCAGCCAGCTGGTCTCGGTGGACCTGCGCACGGCTGAGCAGCTGGTGGCTTAGGCGCTGCGTCCTTCGACACGCGCCTGCGGCGCTGCTCAGGATGACGTGGTCAGAAGGCACATCTCATACATCATGGTGAGCAGGCCCGAAGGGCCGTGTCGAACCACGCAGGGCCACCCCGTCCGAGCCGGCCCTTGCCGCACTTTTCTCCCTGCCCCAGCATCGCGACATGCTTCGTCTCCTCGGCCGCTCCAATTCCCTCAACGTGCGCAAGGTGCTGTGGCTCTGCGAGGAGCTCGGCCTGCCCTATGAGCAGGAGCTGTGGGGCGCGGGGTTCCAGCCGACGTCGGACCCCGAGTTCCTAGCCTTGAATCCCAACGCCCAGGTGCCGGTCATCATCGAGGACGACGGCTTCACGCTGTGGGAGTCCAACAGCATCTGCCGGTACCTGGCCGCCAAGCATGGCCGGAGCGATCTGCTGCCGAGCGACCTGCGCGAGCGGGCCAACGTCGAGCGCTGGATGGACTGGCAGGCGACCGACCTGAACGCCTCGTGGAGCTATGCCTTCATGGCGCTGGTGCGGCAGAATCCGGCCTATGGCGACGTCCGCGAGGTCGAGGCGAGCCGTGTGCGGTGGAACCGGATGATGGGCATCCTCGACGCGCGGCTGTCCGGTACGGGCGCGTATGTCGCGGGCGCCGACTTCACGCTGGCGGACATCGGCGTCGGGCTTTCGACCCACCGCTGGTTCATGACGCCGATCGAGCGGCCGGATCTGCCGGCCGTGTCGGCCTACTATGATCGCCTGACGGAGCGCCCGGGTTTTCGGGCTCACGGCCGCAACGAGCACCCCTAGTCGCGGGGAGGGAGAGCCGCCGGTTATTTCGGGAACGGCCCCGCCTTGCTGAGCGCACTGGCCGGGGTCTTGCCGATCTTGCCGCCGATCCAGTGGGCGGTCTCGATAAGCTGCCCTAGGTCGTAGCCGGTGTCGAAGCCGGCGCGCTCGAGCATGTAGACGAGGTCCTCGGTGCCGATGTTGCCCGTCGCGGCGGGGGCGAACGGGCAGCCGCCGAGGCCGCCGACGCTGGCGTCCAGGATGCTCACCCCGGCCTCGACCGAGGCATAGGCGTTGGCGAGGCCGGTGTTGCGGGTGTCGTGGAAGTGCATCCGCAGCGGGATGTCGCCGATGACCTTCTGGACGGCCTCGACGCGCTTCCTCACCAGCCAGGGGTCGGCGACGCCGATGGTGTCGGCCAGCGCGATCTCGGCGACGCCGGCGGCGGCGCTGTCGCGGGCGATGGCGACCACCTGGTCCTCGCTGACCTCGCCGTCGAACGGGCAGCCGAAGGCGACGGAGACGGTCACGGTGATCGGCGGGCCGCCCTCCTGCGCGCGACGGGTCGCGATGGCCTGCATGGCCGCCACCTGCTCGGCGGTCGAGGCGCCCTGGTTGCGGATGCCGAAGCCGTCGCTGGCGCAGACCACGACGTTGGCCTCGTCGCAGCGGCCGGCGACGGCGCGGTCCCAGCCGCGCGCATTGAGCACCAGGCCGATGCGGGAAAGGCCGTCGTCGCCGGCGAGTTGCGCCATCATCTCCTCGGCGCCGGCCATCTGCGGCACGCGCGCGGGATTGACGAAGCTGACCACCTCCTGCCGGCGGGCCCCGCAGGCGTCCAGCCGGCGGACCAGCTCGACCTTGTCGGCCGGGTCCAGGACGGTCTTCTCGTTCTGCAGGCCGTCGCGCGCGCCGACCTCGACGATCTGGATGAAGCGGCTCATGGCTGGACCTCCGGCAGGGGCGCGACCGGCACGACGACACGGCGCGCGGTCTTCTGGGGCTCCCCGCGGTAAAGGGTCAAGCGCGTCTCGTCGCCGTTGGAATAGTTGACCCCGCTGACCGTCTTCACCGGGCGGGGCGTGAGGCCGGCGGCCTTCATGGCGGCGAGGAAGGCCGCTTGCTCCTGGGCTTCGACCACCGCGGGACGGCCCTCCGCGATGGCCTTCACGGCCTCGTCCGGGCCGCCGAGGCCCGTGGTCGTGCCGAGGGCGAACACGAGGCTCGGCTCGGCGTAGCCGGCGATCTCGACCGGCCCGGGCGTCACGCCCTCGCGGGGGGCGAGGTTGCTGCTGGCCAGAGCCAGTTCGACACGCTGCGACAGCCAGAGCGGCTCCATGCGGGGCGCCAGCTGGCCGAAGAAGACGGCATGGGCGACAATCCCGACGACGCCGGCGAACACCAGCGCCCGCCCGGCGGCCTGACGGAAGATCACCACGCCGCCGACGATCGCCGTCGCGGCGAACAGCAGGACAGTGACGACCGTCCAGAAGAGGTCGCCCGCGCCGTCGCCGTACTCGACCAGCGCCGCCACCGCGATGGCCGAGAACACCAGCGCCGCGAAGCCGAGCAGGACGACGCCGGCGACGCGGCTCATGCGGCCCAGAGGTTCGCGCAGGGCGGCGGCCATCAGCCAGAACAGCGCGCCGTGCGCCGGCAGGGTGTAGTGCGCCAGTTTGGTCGGCAGCAGCTCGAACATCAGCCAGGTCGGGATCAGCCAGCAGAGCGCGAAGCGGACG
This sequence comes from uncultured Caulobacter sp., assembly GCA_937991555.1. GTDB lineage: Bacteria > Pseudomonadota > Alphaproteobacteria > Caulobacterales > Caulobacteraceae > Caulobacter. The sequence continues at coordinate 7,406 of CALKHU010000213.1, read as the reverse complement.
CCGGGTTCGGCGCGGGCCTTCCAGGCCAGCACGAGGCCGGCCGGCAGCAGCAGGGTGGCCGGAAACAGCAGCATCGGCGACAGCAGCAGGTGGTAGCCGAAGATACCGCCATGCCGTTCGTGGCCGCCCGCCAGCTTGGGCGCCAGGTCGCCGCCGATCGCCGCGCCCCAGAAGGCGCCGTCGCTGGCCACGGTGATCGCCCAGGCCCAGGGCCCGCAGATGGCGACCACCAGCAGCGGCCCCCAGCCCCAGCCGATGTGCCGGAGCCAGCCGAAGCGGTTGGCCCTCGCCTCGATGGAATCCCAGGCGCTGACCGCCAGCATGGCCAGGATCGCTACCAGCGGTCCGACCGGTCCCTTGACGAGGGCGGCGACGCCCACGGCGGCCCAGAACAGCAACCGGGTGCGCCAGCCGGGCTTCCCGCCGTCGCGCAGGGTTCCGTACATCCGGCCCAGCGCGGCGAGGGCCAGGGTCGTGGTCCCGGCCAGCACCGCGTCGGTCTTGGCGATGAACGCTTCCGTCGAGAGCAGGAAGCCTGCCCCCATCATGGCTCCGGCGAGCAGACCCGCCCTCGGCCCGAAGAAGAACGCGGCGCCCCAGGCGCAGGCGGCGGCGGCCAGCATGGCGCCGAGCAGCGACGGGATGCGGTAGGCCCAGATGTCGCGGTCGGCAACGTCCGACAGCAGGGCGACGCTCGCCGCCTGCATCCAGTGGATGCCGACCGGCTTCTTGTCGCGCGGCTGGTCCTGGTAGTTGATCGAGACGTAGTCGCCCGTCTCCAGCATCTGGGATGTGGCCTGGGCGAAGCGCGACTCGTCGCGGTCGAGCGGCGGCACGGCGAACACGCCGGGCAGGCCGGCGAGCAGCGCCACCAGGGCGGCGAAGAGCGGTCCGCGCCAGCCGCGGCTCCATTGGTCCAGGCGGGATTCGAGCGTCATGTCGCACCTGATAGCACGATCCTTACGTGCGCCGCCTTTTCGGCTATGAGAGGACCATGACTGACAAGGCCCCCGCCAAGAGCCGCAAGACCGCCGCCGCCCCGCAGGCGACCCGGACGCCGTCCGCCGCCCCGGACTTCTCCGTCGTCGTGCCGGTGTTCGACGAGGGCGGGGCCGCGCCGGCCCTGGCGCGCGAGATCGCCGCCGCCTTCGGCGACCGGAACTACGAGATGGTGTTCGTCAACGACGCCAGCCGCGACGACACCCTGGCGTTGCTGACGGCGATGAAGGCCGAGCTGCCGCGGCTGCGCGTGCTGTCGCACCGCAGGAACTCCGGCCAGAGCCGGTCGATCCGCACCGGCATCATGGCCGCCCGGGCCCCGATCATCGTGACGATGGACGGCGACGGCCAGAACGATCCCGCCGACGCGCCCCGGCTGGCCGAACGGCTGAAGGCCGCGCCGCCGAGCCTGGCCCTGATCGGCGGCCATCGCGTCAAGCGCCAGGACAGTGAGGCCAAGCGCTGGGCGTCGAAGGTGGGCAACGGCGTGCGCAACTGGCTGCTCAAGGACGGCGCGGCCGACACCGGCTGCGGCCTGAAGGCGTTCCGTCGCGACGCCTTCCTGCAGCTTCCCTACTTCGACCACATCCACCGCTACCTGCCGGCCCTGATGATCCGCGAGGGCTACGAGATCGCGTTCGAACCGGTGAACCACCGGCATCGCGAGACCGGCGTGTCGAAGTACACCAACTTCGGGCGGCTGAAGGCCAGCATCAGCGACCTCCTCGGCGTGATGTGGCTGCAGTCCCGCGCGCGCCTCCCGGGCGGCGTCGACGAGGCTTGACGACAACCTGAGATTGTTCTTTGTTCGTTCTTGTTAGCAGGGGCGAGCGATGACGCTTGAGGCGATTGAGAGACGCGCCCGGCAGCGCTGAGAGAGCGGATCCGGCTGCTGGTCCAGATGCTGACGACCTCGGCCTACGGCTCTCTGGGAATTGCCGTGGCGGACCCGATCTTCAAGGGGTCTGCATTCGGCGTCGCGCACCTTGTCGCCCTGGCCTTCGGACTGGCCTGTGGCTCGCTCGCGATCTATCTTTCCCCGCAAGGAGAGCGCGATGCAGCAGTTTGATCCCGTGATCGGCCTGGCGATGGCGCTGATCTTCGTGATCTTCGGCGGCTACGGTCTGTATCTGGATCGGCGCCTTCGCCAACTCGACCGCCGGGCCGAGGAACGCGAGGCCGCCAACCCGCCGGCTACCGCCCCGTAGGCGAGTCAGCTTCACCCAAACGACGAAAGCAGTTAACCCTTGCGAACCGGGTTATCCGGGTTTCTGGGGGAGGCCCTTTGCCCATGTTCGCCGCGTTTCCGCTGCTGGCCCTGCCGGTGCTCGTCTACAACCTCGTCGCCATCACGCTGCAGGGCGGTTTCGGCTCGACCGTGGCGACCCAGAGGTTCACCGAGCCGCTGTTCACCATCGCCATGACGTCCGGCTCGCCCTGGCCGATCAGCCTGGGCGACCTGTTGCTGGCCTTCGCGCTGGTGGTGCTGTTCATCGAGCTGCTGAAGTCGACGACCAGCCGCCGGATCGCGATCATCAACCACTCGCTGTCGATGATCCTGTTCATCGTCTGCCTGGTCGAGTTCCTGCTCGCGCCGGCGTTCGCGACGTCGATCTTCTTCCTGATGACGCTGATGGTCCTGCTCGACGTGCTGGCAGGCTTCATCGTCACGATCATCGCGGCCCGCCGCGACATCGACCTCGGCGCCGGCGTCGACGCCGCCTGAGGTCAGGTCAGCGCCGTGAAGATCAGCGCGACGGCGACGATGTCGAAGAGGCGGACGAAGAGCGACACGGGCGGAGCCTCCGGAACGGGATTCACCACCGGTTAAGCAAGACCGGCGCCAATCCGGGACGCCCATGGCCCTCTTCTTCGACCAGGACTGGTTCACCGCCCGCCTCGCCGAGCGCGGGCTATCGCGCACCGTGCTCGCCGCCGTGGCCGGAATGAGCGAGGCCGAGCTGGCGCTGGCCTGGAAGGACCAGCGCGAACTGTCCGCGAGGGAAGTCGCCGCCTTCGCCGAGCTGCTCGGCGTCCCGCCGGCCGAGATCGCGCACCGCGCGGGCGTCTCGACCCCGACGCCGGGCGGCGATCCGCTGGCGCGAATCGCCGTGCTGGAACGGGAAGTGGCCGAGCTGAAGCTGCGTCTTGAACGGCTGGAGCGCCGCTAGATCTCGGTCTTCTTCAGCACGCCCTTCGGCGGGCGGCGATCGGCGGGGCCGGAGAACTCGGTCTCGAGGTAGGCCGCGCGGGCGGCGTCGAGGACCGGCTGGCCGCCCCGCAGGCCGCGACGCTGGCCGTCCTGCCCGTAAAGGTGCGCGGCGAAGGCGGCGTAGCCGTCCTGTTTCGGCGGCGGCGGCGTGGCCGCCTCGGGCTGGTCGATCACGACCGGCAGATTTGTCCCGCCGTCGACCGTCCCTGCCGGGCGCAGCACGTCCTCGGCCCGGCGGCGGCTCTGCCGACGGTCTCCGAACGGGCGGGCGGGGTCGATCGGACCGGTCATCGCGCCGACCCTACTGGCCCGCCGGTAAACAAACGGTGGGTCAGCCCTTCGAGGCGAGCTTCTCGAGCTGGGCCTGCATGGCCGCCATCTGCTTCTTCAGCTCGTCCAGCGCCTCGCCCTCGCTGGCGGCGGCGGGCGCGGGCGCGGCCTCGGCCGTCCGGGCCGGTTCGGCCGCGGGCGTGACGCCGCCCGGGAAGCCGAACGGAGAGAACATCTTCATGGCCCGGTCGAACAGCGCCATGTTCTGGCGGATCTGCTCCTCGTAGGCCCGGAGGCCCGCGCCGCTCATGCCCGGGCCGGGCGTCATGGAGCCGAACTGGCTGCGGAAACGCTCCTGCTGCTTGGCGAAGTTCTCGAGGCTCATCTCCAGGTAGCTGGGCACGAAGGCCTGCATCTGGTCGCCGTAGAAGCGGATCAGCTGCCGCAGGAACTGGATCGGCAACAGGTTCTGGCCGCCGCCGCGATTCTCTTCCTCGAAGATGATCTGGGTCAGCACCGAGCGGGTGATGTCCTCGCCGGTCTTGGCGTCGTAGACCACGAAGTCCACGCCCTCCTTGACCATATCCGACAGGTGCTCGAGCGTGACGTAGGAGCTCGACGCCGTATTGTAGAGCCGACGGTTGGCGTACTTCTTGATGACGACGCGGTCGCCGGCATTTTTTTCGCCGGCTGCGTTTTCGCCGGTCTCGGCCTGATCGGACATTTCCATTCCCTGAAGGTACGCTTCACGCGCTTTTTGGCGCCGCACTATCGCGGATGCAAAGGCATGGCGCCAGTGGGGCTTTCCGTGCACGTCATGTTGCAGTGCAAAAACAGCAGGTGACGAACAGCATCCGACTATGCATGGTGCCGCTCCGTAAGCAGAAAATAAGCGCCGGTTCAGTGCGAGACCGGCCACGCAGGGAACGACGGAGATACCCCCATGACCGAGATCGTCATCGTTTCGGCCGCCCGCACGCCGGTCGGCTCGTTCAACGGAGCGCTCGCCAGCCTCCCCGCCCATGAACTTGGCAAGGTCGCCATCCAGGCCGCGGTCGAACGCGCCGGCATCGCGCCGGCCGACGTCGACGAGGTGATCATGGGCCAGGTGCTGCAGGCCGGCGCCGGCCAGGGCCCCGCCCGCCAGGCCGCGGTCAACGCCGGCATCCCGGTCGAAAGCCCGGCCTGGAGCCTGAACCAGCTGTGCGGTTCGGGCCTGCGCGCCGTGGCGCTGGCGGCCCAGCAGATCGCTGACGGCTCGGCGAAGATCGTCGTCGCCGGCGGCCAGGAGAGCATGAGCCAGTCGCCCCACGCCGCGCACCTGCGCAACGGCACCAAGATGGGCGAACTGGGCCTGGTGGACACCATGCTGAAGGACGGCCTTTGGGACGCCTTCCACGGCTACCACATGGGCCAGACGGCGGAGAACATCGCCAGCCGCTGGCAGATCACCCGCGAGGACCAGGACCGCTTCGCCGTCACCTCGCAGAACCGCGCCGAGGCCGCCCAGAAGGCGGGCAGGTTCAAGGACGAGATCGCCCCGGTGACCGTGAAGGGCCGCAAGGGCGACACGGTCGTGGACCAGGACGAGTACATCAAGAGCGGCGTGACGCTGGAGAGCATCGCCGGCCTGCGCCCCGCCTTCGCCAAGGACGGCTCGGTCACCGCGGCCAACGCCTCCGGCATCAACGACGGCGCCGCCGCCCTGGTGCTGATGACCGCCGACGAGGCCCAGAAGCGTGGGCTGAAGCCGCTGGCCCGCATCGCCTCCTGGGCCAGCGCCGGCGTCGAGCCGGAGATCATGGGCACCGGCCCGATCCCGGCCATGAAGAAGGCGCTCGACAAGGCGGGCTGGAAGATTTCCGACCTCGATCTGGTCGAGTCGAACGAAGCCTTCGCCGCCCAGTCGCTGTCGGTGGTCCGCGAACTCGGCCTCGATCCCGAGAAGACCAACGTCAACGGCGGCGCCATCGCCATCGGCCACCCCATCGGCGCCTCGGGCGCCCGCGTCCTGACCACCCTGCTGCACGAGATGAAGCGCTCCGGCGCGAAGAAGGGCGCGGCGACGCTCTGCGTCGGCGGCGGCATGGGCGTCGCGATGTGCGTCGAAGCCGTCTAGTCCTCCAGTCAAATCAGAACACTAGCGATACAGGGAAAGCGCAATGAGCAGGGTTGCATTCGTCACCGGCGGCACGCGCGGCATCGGCCGCGCCATCGTCGAGCGTCTCAAGGCGGACGGCATGAAGGTCGCCGCCGGCTACTCCGGCAACGATGAGGCGGCCGCCGCCTGCGCCAAGGAGCTTGGCGTCATGGTGGTCAAGGGCAACGTCGGCTCGTTCGAGGACTGCCAGAAGGCCGCCGCCGCGGTCGCGGCCGAACTCGGCCCGATCGACGTGCTCGTCAACAACGCCGGCATCACCCGCGACGGCTTCTTCCACAAGATGACCTACGACCAGTGGTCGGAAGTGATCCGCGTGAACATGGACAGCGCCTTCAACATGACCCGCCAGGTCATCGACGGCATGCGCGAACGCAACTGGGGCCGGGTGGTCAACATCAGCTCGATCAACGGCCAGAAGGGCCAGGTCGGCCAGACCAACTACTCGGCGGCCAAGGCCGGGCTGATCGGCTTCACCAAGGCGCTGGCGCTCGAGAACGCCAAGAAGGGCATCACGGTCAATGTGATCTGCCCGGGCTACATCGACACCGACATGGTCGCCGCCGTTCCGGAGAACGTCCTGCAGGGCATCATCGCCGGCATCCCGGTGGGCCGCCTGGGCAAGGGCGAGGAAATCGCCGACATGGTGTCCTACCTCGCGGGCGAGCGGGCCGGCTTCGTCACCGGCGCGACCTTCACCCTGAACGGCGGCCAGTACATGGCCAGCTAAGGCGCGGACGCCACAGTCCTGGAGCGGTTCGCCTACCGCCCGGAACCCGTCCAAGAATCGCCCCAGTCGCCGTGCATGGCTTGGGGGATGGCGAGGACGGGTTTCCGGTTTCCAGTGGCCGCGCTGATCCTGGCGGCGGTCTTCGCGCTGCTTTGCGCGGTGGCGCCCTCGCATGCCCAGGGCACGCTCCGCGAATTCCTGTTTCCCGACAAGCCGACCGAGTCCCAGCGCCGCGCGCCGCCGCCGCCGGTGGCCCGCTATGTCACCGAGACCGGCGAGGGCTTCATCCTCGACCGCAGCAGCGGCAGACCCCTGCTCAAGTTCGAGCGCAGCTTCGAGGTCTGGGTCCTGCGCCCAGAGGTCGGCCCCCGCGGCGACATCAACTACAAGAACGACCTCGGCCAGCTGATCCTGCGGGCGACCAAGGTCGGGGGCTTCACCCTGTTCACGCGCAAGCGGCCGAACGGCGCGGCGGCCGAGGTCGCCGGCCCGGTGGAGCCTCTGCGGCTGAAGCCCGTCAGCCCGCTGGATCTTTACCGCATCATGCGGATCGCCAGCGGCCGGGCCAGCAAGGCCGCTGGCCGCACCATCGCCTTCGAGGCCGACGCCACGCCCGCCACCTCCGCCCTCATCGCCGACGCCTCGCTGGTGGCGTCGGAGGCCATCGTCCGCCTGGCCCAGTCTCCCGACAGCCAGCGACAGCTCGGGCGGATCAACAAGGTGGTCGTCGTCGAGGGCGCGCGGCCTACGGTGGTGCTCAAGAACGGCGTGCTGCTGGTCGTGGTCGCTCCCGGCCAGGGCCTCGCCGGCCGGCCGTCGTCGGAGCGGATCATCCACGTGGCGTTCCGGTAGCCGTCAGGCCGGCTCCCAGCCATCACCGGCCATCTCGAAATTCGCGAAGTCGAAGCCCGGCGCGACGGTGCAGCTGACCAGCGTCCAGTCGCCGAGCGACCGGGCCTTCTGCCATGCGCCGGGCGGAACCACCGCCTGCGGCCGCTGGTCGGCGGCCAGATCGACGCCGAGGGTCAGGCTCGTCC
>CALKHU010000212.1 GCA_937991555.1 uncultured Caulobacter sp. | reverse complement strand
ACCCGGCGGGCCGTCGACGCCTCGCCGCCCTGGAAGCCGGCCAGCCGCCCGTCGGGCAGGGTGAAGAACCGCGTCGCCGCGCTCAGCCGGTCGATGGCGCGCGGCAGCTCGTCCGGGCCGGCCTGGCCGCGCTGGTGCAGGGCGTCGTCGAGGGTGAGCAGGTCGAACAGGAGCTCCAGCCCGGCCTGGGGCGAGCGCGAGGCATGGACCCCGTCGGCGGCCACGACCTGCGGCAGGTCGCGCTTCAGCTTCGCCATCGAGACGTCGATCAGCTGCTCCCCGGCCTCGCCGGCCAGGGCGCAGCCGGCGACGCCGACGACCACCGCCCGTTCCAGCGACCGTTCCGGCGTCTGGCCGATGCGGGCGAGGTGGCGGGCCTGGCGCGCGAGGTCCAGCAGCAGGGTCGCCCGCTCGGCGTCCGAGGCCGGCTGGGTCAGGCGGCGGGCGGCGCAGGCGAGATTGAACACCCGCCGCTCGAGGACGTCCGGGCCCCAGGAGAAGCCGTTCCAGCGGCCGAACACCCGGCGCCAGTCGCCGATCAGGCGCAGGCCGGTCTTGGGGCCCGCGTCGCCCGCGGCCAGCAGGTCGCCGAGCCAGCCCATGCGATGCAGGGCGACGGCGAAACGGCGGTCCGGGCTGGCGCGGTCGAAGGGGTCGCCCTGCGGTCCGACGGCCAGCTGGGCGCCGGCGAGCTCGAACAGCCCGCCGAGGATGCGGCGTCCGCGCTCGGGCTCAACCGGCCGCAGGTCGCGGGGATTGGCGGCCAGGCCGTCCGGCTTCGGCCCCGAGATCGCCAGGGTGTGGAAGGGCGTGCCGAACCATTCCCGTTCCGCCAGCCGGCGCGCGCCCTCGCCCAGGGCCTGCACGGCGAGGGCGGCGGACGACGGCGAGGGCAGGCGTGGCGCGTCCACGGCTCCGCTCAGGCGCCCTTCAGGGCGGCGATGTTGGCGGCGTAGGCGTCGGGCCCGCCCCGGAAGACGGCCGAGCCGGCGACCAGCGCCGTCGCCCCGGCGGCGACGCACTGCGGCGCGGTGACCGGCGTGACGCCGCCGTCGACCTCGAGCTGGATGTCCAGCCCGGCCGCGTCGATCATCTTCCGCAGCCGCTCGATCTTGCGCAGCTGGCCGGGAATGAAGCTCTGGCCGCCGAAGCCCGGGTTGACCGTCATGACCAGCACCAGGTCGATGTCCTCGAGGATCCACTCGACCTGCTCGACCGGCGTCGAGGGGTTGAACACCACCCCGGCCTTCGCGCCCAGTTCGCGGATGCGCTTGAGGCTGCGGTGCAGGTGCGGCCCGGCCTCGGGATGGATGCTGACGATGTCCGCGCCGGCCGACACGAAGGCCTCCAGGTAGGGATCGGCCGGGGCGATCATCAGGTGCACGTCGAACGGGATCTTCACGTGCGGCTTGAGCGCCTTCACCACGTCGGGGCCGATGGTGATGTTGGGCACGAAATGGCCGTCCATGACGTCGATGTGCAGCCAGTCGGCGCCGGCGGCCTCGACCGCGCGGCATTCCTCGCCGAGCTTCGAGAAATCCGACGCCAGGATGGATGGAGAGATCAGGGGGGCGGCCATGCCCTGTCCTAACCGCGCGGGCGCGGAGGGACAAGGACGGCGGGTCGTCCCATTGGGTCGCGAGCAACAAGTCCCTCTCCCCGCGGGAGAGGTGGCCGAGCGCAGAGAGGTCGGAGTGGGAAGCGTCGCGGCCAGCCGGCTGGTGTCGGGTCTTCCCACTCAGTCACGGCTTCGCCGCGACAGCTCTCCCACGGGGAGAGCGACGGGCCGAACTAGAACCGTCTGACCAGCTTCGCCGCGAAGAAGCCGTCGACGCCGCCGGGCAGGTGATGCGGCAGCAGGCGCAGCCAGCCGTTCTCGACCGACGCCTCAGGGGCGCCGCCCTCGCCGGGCTCGATGGGGACGAGGTCGAAGTCCGGGCGGCGTTTCAGGAAGGCCTTCACCTGCTCCTCGCCCTCCTCGGGCTCCAGCGAGCAGACGCAGTAGACGAGGCGGCCCCTGGGCTTCACCCGGTCGGCGGCGCTGTCGAGCAGCCGCGCCTGCACCATGGCCAGCTTGGCGATGTCGGTCGGCGAGGCGGCCCAGAGCACGTCCGGATGGCGGCGGAAGGTGCCGGTCGCCGAGCAGGGCGCATCGAGCAGGACGACGTCGAAGCGGCGCGCGTCCGTCCACGTCGCGCCGTCGGCGGCGATGATCTCGGCCTCCAGTTTCAGCCGGGCGAGGTTCTCGGAGACCCGTTTCAGCCGCTCGGCCGAACGGTCCACGGCCACGACCTGCGCGCCCGCGGCGGCCAGCTGCAGGGTCTTGCCGCCGGGCGCGGCGCACATGTCGAGCGCCGTCTGGCCGGGTTCGACCGCCAGGAGCCGGGCCGGGATCGCCGCGCCGGCGTCCTGCACCCACCAGCGGCCCTCGTCGAAGGCCGGCCATTCGGCGACATCGCCGCGTCGTGCGGTGCGCACCGAACCGCCGGGCAGGACCTCGCCCTCGACCAGGGCCGCCACCGCGGCGGCGTCGGCCGGGTCCTTCACCGACAGGTCCGCGGCCGGCTCGCGGGCGATCACCGCGGCGAGCGCGCGCGCGTCCTCCACGCCGAACGCCGCCTTCCAGCGCGCCAACAGCCAGTCGGGGGCGAGGGTCTCGGGGTCGTCCGGCGGCGGGCCGTCGCGCAGCAGGCCGCGCAGCACGGCGTTGACCAGGCCCTTGAAGGGCCGCGTCGCGCTGGTCCGGTCGGCGACGCTGACGATGGTCGAGACCGCCGCGTGGTCCGGCACGCCCATCCAGAACAGCTGCGCCATGCCCAGCCGCAGCAGGGTGACCACCCGCGCGGGCGGCTCCTTCTTCAGCTTCGCCTGCAGGGCGCGGTCGATCGGGCCGAGCCGGCGCAGCGTCGCCATGGTCAGGGCGCGCGCGAAGGCGCGCTCGCGCGGGTCCAGTCGCGCCGAGGCGGGGGCCGCGAAGGCCTCGTCCAGCCCCGCGCGCCGCGCCAGGGCCGCTTCGAGATAGGTCACGGCCGCCTCGCGCGCGGCGAGGCCGGCCTCTTCAATGTCGCTCACGCGGGCCCCGTAGCCTGTTCCGGCCGGAGCGCAAAGCCGTCAGGCTGTCGCGGGCTTCCGGGCGCTGGTCAGGATGGCGGCGATGAACAGCAGCATCCCGAGGATCGCCGGGATCTCGGCCGCCGACATCACCTGGCCGGGCAGCTTGCCGGTCAGCACCTGCGGCAGCAGCACGCCCATCAGCACGGCGCCGAGCGCCGACAGCGCCAGATTGGCCCATGGAAGCCAGCCCTGCCGCCCGGTCAGGGCGTAGAAGCCGCCCATGATGCTCAGCGTCACCCATCCGAGCAGGTTCAGGTGCGCGTGGGCCGGCGCGAGCTGGTGGTTGCCCGACATGCCCATGTGGGTTCCCCACGCCATGCCGGCGAGGCCGCACAAGGCCGCGGCCAGGAAGAAGGCCTTGGAAACGCGAGTCATCGCGAAGTCCCCCGTCTGAACCCGCCTCCCCGCGGCGGGCGGGGAGACGAGAACAGGGTTCGGCGAACCGATCAAGCGGCGGTTGAGCTACCCGGTCCGCGGCGGAAGCTCATCACCGCGGCGGCGAAGAAGGACAGGAAGCCGAGGATGATCATCGGCTCGGAGATCATCATCAGCGGCGCCAGCTTCTCGGGCGGGACGGTCTGGGTGAACAGCAGCCCCAGACCGGTGATCATGATCGCCACCCCGATGCTGTTGAGGAAGAAGTTGGTCTTGACCAGCCAGGTCGGCGTGCCCTTGCCGAGGGTGGCGTAGAAGGCGCCCATGATGGACAGGCTGACGAAGCCCAGCAGGTTCAGGTGGGCGTGGGCCGGAGAGGTGGCGAAGTCGTGAGTAACGCTCATGTAGAGACCCCAGCAGGTCCCGATGATGATGTAGAAAGCGGCCATCATGAAGAAGGCGTTTGGCCAACGTGACATAGTTGTAATACTCCCGGTATTCTTGTTGTTGTTGGGAGCGCGCGTAGAGCATTGACGATCGTTGTTCGCAAGCCGGAGTTCTGTTAAATCTTGTCCATGCACGACGACAGCGAACCCCCGCTTCCGCCCGGGGCCAACCCGGACAAGGCCCTGACGCCCGCCGCCCGGCGCGCCCTCGAGGAGGCCGCAGCCCGGCGCGCCGCCGCCGAGGCCGGCCCCCGCCCCGCCGAGGAGGGCGGTCCGGCGGGACCCGAGCCGACGCGATACGGCGACTGGGAGCGCAAGGGCATCGCGGTCGACTTCTAGCCGCGTCCCCCGCACGCGAACTTTAACCACGCCGACCTCGCCCGACGGGCGCAAGCGCTCGCGCGCCGCGCGCGTCGGGACCACCCTGCCGGCCTCGCTATCCGGAGGCGGTCATGAAGTGGATCGGACGCGTCGCCCTGGCGGTGCTGAGCCTGTTCGTGCTGGCGCGCGCCGCGGCGGCCCAGACCGGCTATCCGCAGCCCTACGCGGTCCCGCCCGGCTATGTGAAGGTCGACAATCCGCAGGAATACCTGCCCGGCTACCCCGAAGGCGGCATCCCGGTGACGATGGGGTCCGACGGCCGCTACTACGCCCAGCAGGGCTACGGCCAGGCGGGGTACGTCCAGGAGGGCTATGCCCAGGGCGGTTACACGCAGGGCGGCTATGCCGCCGTCGCGCCGTCATCGTGCTGCGGCGGCGCGCCCCAGCCCCAGCCGCAGCCCTGGCCCGTTCCCGCGCCCTGCGGCGGCCCGCCTCCGGCCTGCGGCGGCTACGGCTATCCGGCCGGCGGGGTCGTCGTGGTCGAGGAGACCTGCTGCGGCCGCGGCGCCCCGGCGCCGCACCCGGGCTACGGCTGGGGCCAGCCGATCGCCCGCTATATCGAGACCGTCCCCTGCTGCGCCCAGGGCGGCTATTCCGCGGGCGGCTACTCCGGGACCGGCTACCATCCCGCCCCCGCGCCCTGTTGCGTCCCGCCGCCGCCGCCGTCCGGCTGCGATCCGCGGCGGCCGCCGAACGTCCCCTACGGCTGCGGCGAGGTGGTGCTGAAGGACAGCTTCTTCTGGGGCGGCGGCGGCGTCGGTCCCGAGTACATCCCGGGCGGCGGCGGCGGGGGCGGCGCCTATGCCTACGCCGGCGCCGGTGCGGTCGCCTACGCCAGCGCCTCGTCGAGCGTGCGGGTCAGCGTCGGCGGGCGGGGCGGCTACCGTCCGCACAAGCCGCCGCACCACGGCGGCAAGAAGAAGGGCGGCTGCGGCGGCTGCCACTAGGCCGCGACCGGACCCCGCATCTCTTCGACGACCTTCAGCGCCGCGGCCCGCGGGTCCGGGGCGGCGGTGACCGGCCGGCCGACGACCAGGTGGCTGGCGCCGGCGGCCAGCGCCTCGGCCGGCGTCGCGGCCCGGGCCTGGTCATCCTTGCCGGCCCAGGCGGGCCGCACCCCGGGGGTGACGACGAGGAAATCCGGACCGCCGATGCGCCGCGCCAGCGCGGCCTCGTGCGGACTGGCCACCACGCCGTCTGCGCCGGCGTCGACGACCTGGCGGATGCGGCGCTCGACCAGCTGCTCGACGCCCATGCCGTAGCCGATTTCGGCCAGGTCCTGGCCGTTCAGGCTGGTCAGCACGGTGACGCCGAGGATCTTCGCCGAGCGCTCGTTCGCCCGGCCCTTCACGGCGGCGCGCAGCACCTGCGGCTGGGCGTGGACGGTGAGCAGGTCGCAGGCTCCCGTGCCGACGATGGCGGCCGTGGCCTTCTCCACCGTCGCGCCGATGTCGTGCAGCTTCCAGTCCATGAACACGCTGCGGCCGCGCTGCTTGAGGTCGCGGGCCATGTCCATGCCGCCGACGGCCAGCAGCTGAAGGCCGATCTTGTAGAACGACACGCTGTCGCCGAGCGCCTCGACCATGGCTTCGGCGTCGGCGCGGCTGGGCAGGTCGAGGGCGACGATCAGGCGCGGGTCGGCGACGGGCATCGAGGCTCCTTGCGCGCGGATGGCGCGAACGGCGGCGAATTGGGCTAAGACCGCTCCATGAGCCTGACCGAATACGCCGTCAACTTCTTCGTGGCCCTCTTCGCGCTGCTGGACCCGATCGGCAACGTGCCGGTGTTCGCCGCCGCGACCGCGGGCGCGCTGGCGGCCGGCCGCCGCTGGGTGGCGGTCTACATCTCGCTCTTCGCCTTCGTGTTCATGACCTTCTTCTTCTTCAGCGGCCTGGCGCTGCTGGAGTTCTTCGGCATCTCGCTGCCGGCCTTCCGCATCGCCGGCGGCGTGATCCTGTTCCTGATGGGGCTGGAGATGGCGCGCGACGACTTCACCGCCATGTTCTCCGACGCCGCCGAGGGGGCGGAGAGCGAAGGTCCCCGCGCCTACGCCCGCCGGCGGTTCGAGCGCCTGGTGGTGCCGTTCGCCATGCCGCTGCTGATCGGGCCCGGCGCGATCTCCAGCGTCGTCATCTTCGCCAGCGAGGCCAAGCGGTTCGGCCTGCAGGGCATGGCCGCCGGCGTCGGCGTCATCGCCGCGGTCAGCGCCGTGACGATGCTCTGCTTCTGGCTGACGCCGGTCATCAGCAAGCTGCTCGGCCGCATCGGCCTGACGATCATCGTGCGGGTGCTGGGCCTGATCCTGTGCGCGATGGCGGTGCAGTTCGTGATCGTCGGCATCTCCGACGTCGCGCGCGGCGGCATCATCAAGAAGGACGTCATCGCGCCCTACGCCGCGGAGAAGTAGGTCAGACCTTCCGGAAACGGGAACCCTGGCTGGCCATCAGGGCGAGGGCCCAGTCGTCGGGCAGGACCTTGGCGAGCGCGGCGATCGCCTTGTTCGGCACGCCCGTGACGCAGACCGGCCGGTTGGCCTCCGCGGCCTCGTAGCCGGCCGCCGCCACCTCGTCCGCCCCGAGCCACAGCCAGTCCGGCGTCGACTGGCTGGCGAGCTGCCGCGTGCCGTTGACGTCATGGAACTCCGACCAGGTGAACCCCGGGCACAGGGCGCTGACATGCACCCCGGTGGCCAGGTTCTCGAGGTGCAGGCTCTGGGAGAACTTCACCAGATAGCTCTTGGTCGCCGCGTACTGGGTGTGCCCGGCCGAACCCGGCACCAGGCCGGCCAGCGAGGCGACGTTGACGATGCGGCCGAACCTGCGCTCGATCATGCCCGGCAGGGTCTTGTGGACCAGTTCGCAGGGCGCGATCAGCATCGCCTGCAGCATGTCCTTCTGCGCCGGCCAGCTGGTCTCCGCATAGACGCCCGGCAGGCCGTAGCCGGCGTTGTTGACCAGGGCGTCGACCACCCGGCCGTGGCCGCCGAGCGCCTCGAGGATGGCGTCCGGCGCGGCGGGCTCGGCCAGGTCCGCCGGCACGGTCAGCGCCTCCACCCCGAACCGCAGCCGGATCTCGCCGGCCAGCGCCTCGAGCCGGTCGGCGCGGCGGGCCGTCAGGGCGACGTCGTAGCCATGGCTGGCGTAGATGCGGGCGAAGGCGGCGCCGATGCCGGCGGAAGCGCCGGTCACCAGCGCGAGGCGGCGGGCCATGCGGACGGACCTCTCATGGGTCTGGCGGAAAATCAGGCCGGGAGATTGGCCCGCCGGCCGCGCCGGTTCAAGCGAGAGCCTCCGTCACGGAGGCGGGACGGCGTCCAGCAGGTCGGCGACCGTGACGCCGGCCAGGCGCTCGGCGGCGGCCTCGTCTGCCGCGGCGATGGCGGCGCTGATCGCCAGCGGCAGGCGCGCCCCGACCGGGCAGCCGGTGACGCCCGGCGGGGCCACGCCGAGATGGGTGCAGCCGCCGACCGCCCGCAGGACCTGGTCGAGGCCGATCGATCCGGGCGACACCCTGAGCCAGGCGCCGCCCCCCGCCCCGGCGCGGGTGTCGATCAGGCCGGCCTTGGCCAGCATCGCCGTCACCCGGCGCACGACCACCGGGTTGGTCGGCATCGAGGCCGCCAGTTCGGCGCTCGACACCGCGCGGTCGGGCGTCATCGCGCCCTTGTGGGCGAGATAGGCCAGGGCGTGGGCCGCGACGGGAAACTTCTGGCTGTCGGACATCGGAAAGGGAAAGGTAGGAACGCGCCCCGCTCCGCGCCACCGCTTTCGCCGACGGGCGTTACGCGACGGTGCGATTGAACCGGCCGCGGATTGGGTGTATCGCGCCCGCCGCACTCGCTTGGGGACAATGCGGCGGAAGGCTCCGCCGCAAATCCCGGAGGAAATCGATGGCTTCCG
>CALKHU010000211.1 GCA_937991555.1 uncultured Caulobacter sp. | reverse complement strand
TCCTGGTCCATGTCGACGGTGATCTCGGTCACCGGCTCCATGATCTCGGCGAGGCTGGTCTCGCGCTTCGCCCGCAGGAGGGTGCTGATCGGCGCCGCGCCGATCGGGCGATAGGCCGGATCGACGATATAAACGTCGAAGAACAGCTCGGGCAGCTCGTCCCCTGCGCTGCGCACATGGTCGATGGTCTGGCCGACGGTCCAGAACTGCGGCGCGGCCAGCACCTCGCGCTGCATCAGGCGGCCGGCGGTCTCGTCCTCGTAGGCCAGCGTCTGCTCGATGGCGGCGCGGTCGGTCTCGTCCATCGCCGCGAGCACCTGGGCGCGCTTCTCGCCCTCCAGGTCGTCGACGACGTCGGCGGCGTCATCGGAATCGAGTTCCTCGAGCGCCTTGGCCAGCGCGGTCGGGTGAACGGTCTCCAGCACCTCCTCGCGGAGGTTCTCGTCCAGTTCGGACAGCACCTCGGCCAGGGTCTCGCTGTCGAGACAGGGAATCACCTCCTCACGGTAGTCGGCGGTGAGGAAGCCCATCAGGTCGGCCACGTCTTCCGACCGCAACGCCCCCACGAGTTCGCGCAGGCGCTCGGCGTCGCCGCGATCGGCGGCGTCGATGACCATGTCGACGTATTCGGGATTGAGGGCGTAGTCGTCGCCGAGGGCGAGGTCCTCGAGGTCCTCCGGCCGGTCGTCGTGGTCGACGAACCGGCCCGGGAACCTGCCCTTCTCGTTCAGGTCGGCGTCTTCCCGGGACATGTCGGGGCCTCCTGATCGAGTTGTGGAGCCTAGAGTGTTCTAGGCGCCTGATTCACCCTGCTTCGCCAAGGCTTCGCAGGGCACGCCCCCGAAACCTTCGCAGGCTCACCAAGGACCCGTTCTGCGAAGCTCCCTGCTCCGCCGAGGCTTCGCAGGGTAAACCCCCAGGACTTGTCCTGCGAAGCTCCGTCAGGAGCGAAGCAGGATGGTGCGGTCGAGAAGACTCGAACTTCCACGGGTTGCCCCACAGCGACCTCAACGCTGCGCGTCTACCAATTCCGCCACGACCGCTCGTGGTGAGGCGCGGGGGTTAGCAAAAGCCGGAGGGGAATGGAAGGGCCGTGTTTGCGCCGCGCGGGCGGCGGCGCACGGACAACAGTTGTTGGCGGAATCTCCGTCCTCCCCTAGAAGGGCGGCTCATGACGACATCGGCTCCGGGTATCGACGAGGTCCGCGCACGGACCTTCCCCTTTCCGCGCCGACATTTCCTTTCCGCGCTGGACCTGAACGTCGTCGAGGCCAACGGGCTTCTCGATCTCGGCGACACCTTCGTCGAGCTCAACCGGCAGACCACCAAGAAGCTGGACCTGCTGAAGGGCCGCACGCTGGTGAACCTGTTCTTCGAGAACTCCACCCGCACCCAGTCCAGTTTCGAACTGGCGGGCAAGCGGCTGGGCGCCGACACCATGAACATGAGCGTGCGGACCTCGTCCGTGGCCAAGGGTGAGACGCTGATCGACACGGCGGTGACGCTGAACGCGATGCGGCCCGACCTGCTGGTCATCCGCCACGCCTCCTCCGGCGCGGCGGCGCTGCTGTCGCAGAAGGTCGGCTGCAGCGTGATCAACGCCGGCGACGGCCAGCACGAGCATCCGACCCAGGCGCTTCTCGACGCCCTGTCGATGCGGCGCGCGTTCGGAAGCCTGGCCGGACTGACGGTCGCTATCTGCGGCGATGTGATGCACAGCCGGGTGGCGCGGTCGAACGTGAACCTGCTGAACGTGCTGGGCGCCGAGGTGCGGCTGGTCGGACCGCCGACGCTGATGCCGGCCGGGGCCGACCGCTGGGGCGCGCAGGTCTTCCACGACCTCGAGCGCGGCATCGCCGGCGCCGACGTGGTGATGATGCTGCGTCTGCAGCTGGAGCGGATGCAGGGGGCGCTGGTGCCTTCGACCCGCGAGTACTTCCGCTACTGGGGCCTGGACCGCGAAAAGCTGAAGGCGGCCTCCGACCGGGTGCGGGTCATGCACCCTGGCCCGATGAACCGCGGCGTCGAGATCGATTCGGACGTGGCCGACGATCCGGCCATCAGCCTGATCCAGGACCAGGTCGAGATGGGCGTCGCCGCCCGCATGGCCGTGCTGGCCTCCCTCTCTGCGCGACTGGACAACGACCGATGAGCCGCGGCCGCCCGATCGCCTTCAACAACGCCCGCCTGGTGGATCCTGAGACCGGCTGGGACGGTCCCGGCGCGGTGGTGGTGTCCGAGGGCGTCATCGCCGACGTCTCCCGGGGCAAGGCGATGGACGGCCTGTCCGAGGACGTCCGCGTCATCGACTGCAACGGCGGCATGCTGGCGCCGGGGCTTATCGACCTGCGCGTCAAGACCGGCGAACCGGGCGCCGAGACCAAGGAGACCCTGCGCTCCGCCGCCCAGGCGGCCGCCGCGGGAGGCGTGACCTCGATCGTCGTGCAGCCCGACACGGATCCCGCCGTCGACGATCCGTCGGTGGTCGACTTCATCCTGCGCCGCGCGCAGGACATCGAGAGCGCCCACATCCTGGCCGCCGGCGCGGCGACCAAGGGCCTCAAGGGCGAGCAGATGGCCGAGATCGGCCTGATGCGCGACGCCGGCGCCCGCTATGTCACCGACGTCGACCGGCCCATCGCCGATTCCAAGGTCTTCCGGCGCATCCTCGCCTATGCGGCCGCCTTCGGCATGGCGGTGGCGCACCGGCCGACGGATCCCTGGCTCAGCAAGGGCGCGGCGGCGACCGAGGGCGAGTTCGCCGCGCGGCTGGGGCTGCCCTCCGCGCCGGTCGTGGCCGAACGCATCGGCCTGGAGCGGGACCTGGCGCTGGCCGAGCTGACCGGCGGACGGCTGCTGGTCGACCAGATCACCTGCGCCGCGGCGCTGGAGGCGCTGGATCGCGCCAAGGGCCGGGGCGTGAAGGCCGTCGCCACCGCCTCGATCAACCACCTGAGCTTCAACGAGCTGGACATCGGCGACTATCGCACCTTCGCCAAGGTCGATCCGCCCCTGCGGGCCGAGGACGACCGGCAGGCGTTGATCGAGGCGCTGGCCAGCGGGCTGGTCGACATCGTCGTCTCGGCCCACGCGCCGGCCCCGGCCGAGGACAAGCGCCTGCCCTTCGACGAGGCCGCGCCGGGCGGCGTGGGGCTGGAGACCCTGCTGCCGGCCCTGCTGACGCTTTTTCACGACGGCCGCCTGCCCCTGGTCGACCTGATCCGGACGGTGACCCTGGCCCCGGCGCAGTTCCTGGGCCTGCCGAGCGGGCGGATCGCGTCCGGCGCGCCGGCGGACCTGGTGCTGTGCGACCTTTCCGCGCCGGTAGTCATCGACGCCGACCGGCTGGTCTCCAAGTCCAAGAACTCGCCGTTCGACGGCCGCCGCCTGCAGGGCCAGGTGCTGATGACCGTCACCGGCGGCAAGATCGTTCACCGGGCGGAATAGTGGACGACTCCCCCGCCCCGGCCGCCCCGGACGGCAAGCCCCGGTTCTGGCGCACGGTGCTGATCTTCGCCCTCGCCGGCCCCTATATCGGCCTGGCGATCTCGCTGTTTGTGATGGGCGTGGTCGGCCTCGTCCAGGGCCAGCCGACGGGGCGTCTCGCCGGCGGCCTGCTGTCGGTCGGCGTGTTGTCGGCCGTCTTCGCCATCCCGGTCGGCGCCGCGCCGGCGGCCCTCACCGGACTGGTCGCCGCCCGGATGCAGCGGCTGGGGACCGCCCCGAGACGCTACTACGCCCTGACCGGAGCGGTGGGCGCGCTGTCGATCCTCGTGATCCCGCTGATCCTGCGGACCAGCCCCGAGTTCTGGATCTTCGTCGGCGCCGGCACGGCCCTGATTTGCGCGCGCCTCACCCGGGCGCGATGATCCGAGTCGCCGCGGCGATCCTGCGTTGAATCGGCGCGACAAAGACAACCCTTGCGGGCATAATGGGGGCGGACATGGAAGATCTGGCGCAAATCGCGATGCTGACGCTCGGCCTGATCGTGGTCGGGGGCTACCTCCTCGGCTCGATCCCGTTCGGCCTGATCGCGGCCCGGCTCGGCGGCGCGGGCGACATCCGCAAGATCGGCTCGGGCAACATCGGCGCGACCAACGTGCTGCGTTCGGGGCGCAAGGACCTGGCGGCGATCACCCTCCTGGGCGACGCGGGCAAGGGGATCGCGGCGGTGCTGATCGCGCGCTGGCTGACCCATGACAACGCCGCCGCCGTGGCTCTGGCCGGCGGCAGCGCCTTCGTCGGCCACCTGTTCCCTGTCTGGCTGAAGTTTAACGGCGGCAAGGGCGTGGCGACCTTCTACGGCGTGCTGTTCGCGGCCATGTGGCCGGTCGGCCTTCTGGCAGCGATTACCTGGCTAGCTATGGCCGCTCTGTTCCGGATTTCGTCTCTGGCAGCCCTGACGGCCGCCGCCCTTGCCCCATTGTTTGTGTTCGCGACCGACGTCGATGGCGACGGCTCGCATCCCATGCTCTGGCTGTCCCTCTTCATGGCCGTCCTGATCTTCATCCGGCACCACCAGAACATCTCGCGCCTGCTCAAGGGCGAGGAGCCGAAGATCGGGGCGAAGAAGGCCGCCGCCCCGCCGCCCGGGACGACGTGACCGCCGCGCCGCCGACCGACGAGGCGCGTCTCGCCTGGCTGCGGCTGGCCAGGACGCCCAACGTCGGACCGGTGGCGTTCGATCACCTGCTGACCCGCTTCGGTTCGGCCGAGGCGGCCCTCGACGCCCTCCCGCGGCTGGTCCGGGGCGGAGCGGCGCCTCGCCCCCCGGCACGCGAGGCCGCCCTGGCCGAGCTGGAAGCCGGGGACCGCCTCGGCGCCACGCTGCTGCTGTCCTGCGAGCCGGGCTTTCCGCCGCTGCTGGCCGCGC
>CALKHU010000210.1 GCA_937991555.1 uncultured Caulobacter sp. | reverse complement strand
GCCTTGTAGCGCAGCGCGTCGGCGGTCTTGGCGGCGCCCAGGCCGTGCTCGGCGCTGATCGAGCCGTCCATGCTCGCGACGATGTCGTGGACCACCTTCGAGCCGGCGTCGCGGCGCTCATTGTGCGCCTCGTCCGAGCCGTCGGCCGCGCGCAGCACGTCGTAGTGGACATTGCCGTCGCCGACGTGGCCGAAGGCGACGATGCGCAGCGCGGGGTCGATCCGGCGCACCGCCGCGGTGGCCTCGTCGATGAAGTCGGCGATCCTCGAGACCGGCACCGAGACGTCGTGCTTCCAGGCCGCGCCCTCGGCCTTCTGGCCGCCGGACTGGTTCTCGCGCACCGCCCAGAAGGCCCTGGCCTGCGCCTCGGTCTGGGCGATGGCGGCGTCCTGGATCAGGCCGTCCTCAAGCGCCGCGCCGAGCAGCCGCTCCATGGCGCCCTCGGCCGCGCCGGGCTCGCCGCTGGCGGTCTCGACCAGCACGTACCAGGGATGCTCGGCCTCAAGCGGCTCGCGCAGGCCGGGGATGTTGCGGATCGCGAAGGCCACGCCGAGACGGCCCATCAGCTCGAAGGCCTCGACCGCGCCGCCGGTGGCGTCCTTGGCGCGGGCCAGCAGGGCGACCGCGTCGTGCGGGGTCTTCAGCCCGACCACGGCGGTGGCCCGCGAGGCCAGGGCCGGAAACAGCTTCAGGCTCGCCGCCGTGATCACGCCCAGCGTGCCCTCGGCCCCGATCAGCAGCTGCTTGAGGTCGTAGCCGGTGTTGTCCTTGCGCAGGCGCTTGAGGCCGTTCCAGATCTCGCCGCTGGGCAGCACGGCCTCGAGCCCGAGCACGAGGTTGCGCGTCGCGCCGTAGCGCAGCACCTGGGTGCCGCCGGCGTTGGTCGAAATCACCCCGCCCACAGTCGCCGAACCCTCGGAGGCAAGGCCCAGCGGGAAACGGCGATTGATGGCCGCCGCCGCTTCGTGCACGGCGGCCAGCGTCACTCCGGCCTCGGCCACGATGACGTCGTCGAAGGCGTCAATGTCGCGGATGGCGCGCAGGCGCTCGGTCGAGAGCAGGATCTCGCCCTGCGGGATCTGGCCGCTGACCAGGCCGGTGTTGCCGCCCTGCGGCGTGACCGCGGTTCCGCTCTCGGCGCAGATGCCGACCACGGCGGCGACCTCGGCGGTCGTCTTCGGCAGCGCCAGCAGCGGCGTCGTGCCCGTCCACCGGCCGCGCCACTCGACCAGCTTGGGCGCGATGCGCTCGGGGTCCTGGCTCCAGCCGCCCTCGCCGAGCACGGCTTTCAGGCGGGAGATGACGTCGGCGGGCACGGAGATGGTCATGGCCCGATCCTACGACCTTCGGGTCGCGCCGTCAGCCGACATGGCCGGCGGCGCGCCGCAGCCGGTCG
The DNA here is from genome assembly GCA_937991555.1 of uncultured Caulobacter sp. Taxonomy (GTDB): domain Bacteria; phylum Pseudomonadota; class Alphaproteobacteria; order Caulobacterales; family Caulobacteraceae; genus Caulobacter. The sequence continues at coordinate 13,971 of CALKHU010000210.1, read as the reverse complement.
TTGATCGCCTCGCCCAGGCCCTCGTCCGGGATCGGGGCGACGACAATGGCGGAGGGTTTCGTCCGGTCGGCCGCCCGCAGCATCGCGAACAGGTTGGCGGCGGCCTCGGCCAGGTCGCGGGTCGGGCTGAGGTTGAACGGACTGTCCGACGGCCCGAAGGCGAGGAAGGCCTCCCCCGGCGCGGCGGAGGCCGCATTGATGCGCACCGGCGCGTCGGGCGCATAGTGCAGCGCCAGGCGTCCGGGCGACCGCTTCGCGTCGGCCTCCGCCTCGGCCAGCGGCCCGACCACGGCTTCGAGCTGGGCGCGGGTCACCGATCCCGGCCGCAGCAGGCGGGCCGGCTCGCCCGGCAGCAACGCGACGACGGTCGATTCCAGGCCGACGCCGCACGGGCCTCCATCCAGCGCCGCCGCCGCCCGGTCGCCTGTCTCCTCGAGCGCGTCGGCGAAGGTCGTCGGGCTCGGCCGGCCGGAACGGTTGGCGGACGGCGCAACCACCGGACCGCCGAACGCCGCCAGCAGGGCGCGGGCCGCCGGGTGGGCCGGCGCCCGGACGGCGACGGTGTCCAGCCCCGCCCGCGCCAGGTCGCAGACCAGGGTCTCGTCGCGGACCGGCGCGACAACCGTCAGCGGCCCCGGCCAGAAGGCCGCCGCCAGCGCCTCGGCCCGCACGTCGAGCGCCGCGAGCCGGCGGGCGCCCTCGACGTCGGCGACATGGGCGATCAGCGGGTTGAAGCTCGGCCGGCCCTTGGCCTCGTAGACGGCCGCCACCGCGCGCGGATTGGCGGCGTCGGCCGCGAGGCCGTAGACGGTCTCGGTCGGCAGGATGACGAGGCCGCCGCCGCGCAGCGCCTCGACGGCGCGGGCGATGTCGGCCGCCGTCACTTCGCGCGCTTCGCCGCCAGGCTGATGTTCACGGTCACCGTCGCCGGCACGACCTCTGTCGTCTTCCACTCGTTCTGTCCCACGCCGAAGGCCAGGCGGTTGAGGCCCACGCTGGAGGTCATTCTCGCCGTGTCGCCGGTGATGACGAGGGTGAAGGGCAGGGTCAACGGCTTCGTGACCCCGCGCAGGGTCAGGGTTCCGATCGCCTGGTAGCGGCCGCCGCCCAGCGCCCTGAACGACGTTGCGCGGAAGGTCGCCTGGGGGAAGGCCTTGGCGTTGAACCAGTCGGCCTCGGGCAGGCTCTGGTCGCGGGCGGCGTCGCCGGTGACCGCCGAGGCGGTGTCGAAGGTCGCGGTGACCGACGACCCGGCGAGGTTGGCCGGATCGAAGCGGATCGCGACGTCCCAGCGGCGGAACGACCCGCTGAAGGCGCCGCCGTCGAAGCTGGAGGCGAAGGTCACCTTCGAGGCCGCCTTGTCGACCGTCCAGGCCGGCGCCGGGGCCGCTTGCGCCGGCGGGGCGGCGACGAGGACGGCGGCGGCGGCCAGGGCGGTCAGGCGCGGCGTCACGCGGCGTCCTTCCGGGCCAGGAACGGAATCATCCGCGCCAGCTCGTTGTCCTTGTCGATGAACTGGTGCTTCAGCGCGCCGAGCACATGCAGCGGGACGAGGCCGTAGACGATGACCTTGGCGACCAGATGGTGGATCTCCTCGAAGGCCTCGTGCGTCGCCTTCATCTGGTCGGTCGGAAGCTGGCTGAGGAAGCCGATGGCCGGCCAGTCGAACAGGCCGAACATGTCGATCGGATAGACGGTGATCAGCTTGCTCGCCGAGACCATCGCCCAGCCGGTGAGGGGCAGGATCAGCAGCACCGCGTAGAAGCCCCAGTGCACGACAAGGGCCAGGGTGCGCTCCCAGCGCTTCAGGTCGGGGTTGATGAGCGGCGGCCGGTGGCTCAGCCGCCAGGCCAGGCGGGCCAGGGTCAGCAGCAGCACCAGGATGCCGAGCGGCTTGTGCAGCTGCAGGGGTGCGATCTTGGCCGCGCCTTCCAGGTCGCCGGCTTCCCAGCCCAGCAGGACGATCCACACCAGCAGGGCCGCGATGACCCAGTGCAGCAGGATGGCGACGGCGGAATAGCGGCTCTGGGTCATGCGGGCTCCGATGGCGTCCGGCTATCTCTTCACGAACTCGACCTCGAGGATCAACTCGACGTCGTCGCCCACGAACCCTAGCGGGGGACGGAGCAGGTGGTCGATTCCGAAATCGGACCGCTTGATGGTCCCGCGCGCAGAAAAGCCCGACCGCCGCCCGAACAGACCCGAATCATAGCCGTTCCAGACCACGTCGAACGTCACCGGGCGGGTCACGCCATGCAGGGTCAGCTCGCCGGTCATGGCGCCCCGGCGACCGTCGCCGGGCGCGATGGCGGTCGAGACGAAGCGGGCTTGCGGATAGCGGCGCACGTCCAGGAACGCCTGGGCCAGGTCGGCGTCCGTCTTGCCGAGGCCCGAGTCGAAGCTGGCCGCATCGACCGTCGCCTCCACGCGCGCCGCCGCCGGCGCGGCCGGGTCCCAGCTGTAGCGCGCGTCGGTGATGCGGAACCGGATCGTGTAGTTCGAGAAGCCGCCGTGGCTCACCCGCGCGATCAGGCTGGCGTGCTGGGGATCCAGCTCATAGGTCCCGGCCGGCATCGTCGACGCGTCCGTCGACGGCGCCGCCAGGCCCGGCGGGGCGACCGCCAGCGACAGCAGCATGGCGACGAGCAGCGGTCTGGGCATGAAGCGTCTCCGGTCGCGACGGTCACCGTTCACATAGGCCGCACGCCGCGCGATGAAAGCCCATCCTTGTGAGGCGGCGAAGCCGTGTTCGGTTCGACACGCGCCTTCGGGGCTGCTCACCATGACGTCGGGGTTGTGACCTGCGGCCCAGTCATCCTGAGCCGCCCGCGGAGCGGGCGTGTCGAAGGCGGCAAAGCAAAAGGGCCGGCGTCTCCACCGGCCCTTCGTCAGGGACGAGCGCCTCGGCGCCTGTCCCGGATCCGCATCCGGCTACAGCTGGCCCAGCATGTAGTCGGCCGACGAGACCTTGAATTCGCCGCCGGCCTCGACGTTGAGGGTGTCGACGACGCCGTCCTTGACGATCATCGAGTAGCGCTGGCTGCGCGTGCCCATGCCGAACTTGCTGCCGTCCATCTCCAGGCCGAGGGCCTTGGTGAAGTCGCCGTTGCCGTCGGCCAGCATCAGGATGTCGTCGCCGACGCCCTGGTCGGCGCCCCAGGCCTTCATCACGAACACATCGTTGACCGACACGCAGGCGATGGCGTCGACGCCCTTGGCCTTCAGCTCGGCCGCCTTCTCCTTGAAGCCCGGCAGGTGCTTGGCCGAGCAGGTCGGGGTGAAGGCGCCCGGCACGGCCAGCAGGGCGACCGTCTTGCCCTTGAACACCTCGTCGCCGGTGATCGGGCGCGGGCCTTCCGGGCCGCTGGTCATGAAAACGGCGTCGGGCAGCTTGTCGCCGGCCTTGATGGTCATCTGGTCTCTCCCTGAAGGATAGTCGCGTTCGTCGACCGAAATAGAGGCAGCGCGGCCATCCGCCAAGCGCGCGACTTGAAACCGCCCGACTCGATCCCGATCATCACGTCATGAACCAGCCAGCGGATTCCGAGTTCCTCTCCGGCCGCCTGCTCATCGCCATGCCCGGCATCGGCGATCCGCGCTTCGAGCGGTCGGTCGTCTTTCTCTGCGCCCACGACGAGGAGCACGCCATCGGCCTCGCCGTGAACCGGCCGGTCGACGGGCTGACGCTCGAGACCCTGTTCGAGAAGATCGGCGTCGACCGCCCGATCCGCCGCGTGGCGTCCGAGCCGGTGCTGGTCGGCGGGCCGGTCGAACGCGAGCGCGGCTTCGTGCTGCACACCGACGACTACCTGTGCGAGGGCGTCAGCCTTCCGGTCCGCGACGGCCTCGCCCTGACCACCACCCGGGACGTCCTCCAGGCGCTGGCCGGCGAGGCCGCCCCGCGCCGCGCGCTGCTCGCGCTCGGCTACGCCGGCTGGGGACCGGGCCAGCTCGAGGAGGAGGTCCGGCAGAGCGTCTGGCTGGTCTGCGACCCCGACGAGGCCCTGCTGTTCGGCGACGACCACGAGCACAAGTGGGCTCACGCGCTGCAGAAGCTCGGCATCAGCCCGGCCATGCTGGCGATGGAAGGGGGGCGGGCGTGACCGCCTCGCGTGTCCGGTCGCAGGCGCGGTGGCTCAGGGTTGAGGGCAGATCCTAGCCCTGACGTCGCACCGGCGCGGCGCCGTCGACGTAGCTTTCGTTGAGATAGACCTCGGCCTCCTGCGGAGACAGGGCGGGCGCGTAGCCGAAGCCCTGGCCGTAGTCGCAGCCCAGCTCCATCAGCTGCCGGGCCATCTGGGCGTTCTCGACGCCCTCGGCGACGACTTCCAGGTTCAGGTCCTGGCCCAGCTTGACCACCGACTTGACGATCTTGGCCGAGCCCTCGTTGGTGGCCATCGTGCGCACGAAGTAGCGGTCGATCTTCAGCGTGTCGAACGGCAGCCGCGTCAGGTAACTCAGCGAGCTGAATCCGGTGCCGAAGTCGTCCAGCGCCAGGCCGGCGCCGCCGGCGCGCAGGGCGCGGAGAACCTTCGCCGCCCCCTCGGGGTCGCGCATGATGTCGCTCTCGGTGATCTCCAGCTTCAGCGAGCCGGGCGGCAGACGATGCTTGGCGATCAGGCCGGTGACGTCGTCGATCAGGCCGTCGCGATGGATCTCGCCGGTCGACAGGTTGACGCTGACGGTGAGGTCGCCGGCGGCCGAGTGGCTGGCGCGCCAGGCGGCCAGCTGCCGGGCCGAGGTGCGGATCATGTGGGCGCCCAGCTCGTCCATCAGGCCGAGCTCCTCGGCCAGCGGCAGGAAGTCGTCCGGCGGAATGATGCCCCGGCGCGGATGCCGCCAGCGGCACAGGGCCTCGAAGCCGGTCAGCTTGCCGTCCTGCAGTCGCACGACGGGCTGGTAGTAGGGCGTCATCTCGCCCCGGGCCACCGCGCCGCGCAGGTCGGCCTCCAGCGCCAGCTGCGAGAGGCCGTCGCTCTCCATGGCCCGGCCGTAGGCGGCCCCGCCGCCGAGACCGGCCGACTTGGCCGTCTCGACCGCCAGTTCGGCGCGGCGCAGCAGCTCGGCCGCCTCGGGCGCATCCTCGCCGCCGTCGGCCTCGACCGCGCCGACGGCGAGGGTGGGGAGAATGTCGAAGCCGGCCACGCGCAGCGGCTGCTCCAGCGCCCGGCGCAGGCGTTCGGCCGGATTGGGATCGCCGGCGACCATGACGGCGAACTCGTCCTCGCCGATCCGGGCCAGCAGCGCGTCGCCGCCGAAGGCCGCCGCCAGGCGAGAGCCGAGCGCGGCCAGCACCAGGTCGGCGCGCTCGTGGCCCAGCGCCTCGTTCAGGCGGCGCAGCCGGTCGAGGTCGGCGACGACCAGGGTCTGGCGGGCCGGCTGGGTCAGCCGCTCGCGGGCCCGGGCGACGAAGCTCTTGCGGTCGAGAAGACCGGTCAGGTGATCGGCCTCGGAGGCCGCGAACCTGGTCTCGGGGGCGACGACGCCGGAGGCGCGGACGCCTTCCTCGAGCCAGGCCCCGCGCCACAGGCAGGTCTCGCCGCCGCGCATCTTCATGCGCAGGGCGACCTCGGTCCCGGGCTCATGGACGCGGAGCAGCTCCTCCACGGCGGCGCGGTCGGCCGGCAGGGCCAGGGCGCGGAAGGCGGCGGACGAGCATTCGGGGGCCAGCGGCCCGAGCCCCAGCTGTCGGGCGGCGCCGTACAGCCGCAGGCGGTCTTCCTCGGGCTCCCAGACCCAGAGCGCGACCTGCGCGCCTCCAAGCGCTTCCAGCGTCGCCGCGGCGTCCCAGAGTTTGCGATCCTGCCCAGGACGCATGAAGACGACTCAGCCCGTAAGGCCCTCCCATGGGCGGACGCGCGAAGCCTCGCGCGACACCAGCCCGAACAGGCGATGGTCTCGCCAATCGCCGTTAATTTTCAGATAAGCCTTCGCGTAGCCTTCCTCGGTGAAGCCCGCCTTCAGCAGCAGGCTGGCCGAGGCCTCGTTGTCCGGAAGGCAGGCGGCTTCCAGCCGGTGCAGGCCGAGCGAGCGGAACGCGAACGGGATCACCGCCCTCAGCGCCGCCAGGGTGTAGCCGTTGCGGGCGTGGGCCTGGGCGCACCAGTAGCCGATGGTCCCCATCTGGGCCACGCCGCGACGGATGTTGTTGACGGTGATGCCGCCGGTCAGGGCGTCGTCGCGCTCGCGATAGACGAAGAAGGCGTACATCTGGTCCAGTTCACGGCCGCGCCGCCAGGCGGCCATGCGTCGGCTGTAGCCGTTCGGCGTCAGCTCGTCCGGGGCCCAGGTCGGCTCCCAGGGCTGTAGGAACGCCCGCGACGCCTGCCGCAGCGCCGCCCATTCGGCATAGTCGCGCCGGCGGGGCGGGCGAAGCCTCACCCCCTGGCCCTGAAGCGTCAGCGACGGCTCGGCCGAGATCCACTCGAGCAGCGACATGGCGCGAGGGTGGCGCGGGTTGGAAGACGGGGCAAGGGCGGGGCGTGAACTGCGGGTGGAGCGACTTTCGACGCGGCTACCCGAACATCGCCCGCTCGAACGCTTCCGGCGCGGCCATGGCCGCCTTGGAGCCCAGCACCGAGACCACCGACTGCCTTGGCGCCGTCATCCGCTCGCCCAGCCGCGCGAAGTCGGCGGGAGTGACGGCGTCGATGGCCTCGGCGATCTCGGCGGCCGGGTAGAGGCGGCCGAACATCAGGGTCTGGCCGGCGGCCTGTTCGGCGCGGGACAGGGGCTGCTCGCGGCCCATGAACATCGAACCCTTCAGCTGGGCCTTGGCGCGCGCCAGCTCGGCGGCGCCGACACGGGCGGCTAGGTCGCGGACCTGCTCGCCGCAGATGCGGGCCAGTTCGCCCGCGTCCGCCGCCGCGCAGCCGGCGTAGATCCCGAGCATGCCGACGTCCTCGTAGGTGTCGGCGTAGGCGTCGATCGCATAGGCCAGGCCCCGCTTCTCGCGCGCCTCCTGGAACAGGCGCGAGGACATGCCGCCGCCGAGCGCCTCGGCGAACACGCGCTGCACGAAATAGTCGTCGTCGGCCGCGCCGACGGCGGGCAGCAGCAGCACCAGATGCGCCTGCTCCAGCCTGCGGCCCTTGGCGGCCGTTCCGCCGGTGAAGGTCGCGGGCTCCGGCTCCGGCGCGCCGGCCTCGGGGGGCATATGGCCGAAAGCCGCCTCCGCCAGCCGCAGCAGCGCGTCCTCGTCTACCGCGCCGGCGGCGCTGACCACCAGCCGGTCGGGGGCGTAGAGCGCCGCGCGCCAGTCGGCCAGGGAGGCGGGCGTGGCGGGCTTGAGCGACTTCACCGTGCCCAGGATCGGGCGGCCCAGCGACTGGCCGGCGAAGGCCTGTTCCTGGGCCAGCTCGAAGATCAGGTCGTCGGGCGTGTCGGCGGCCTCGGCGATCTCCTGGGCCACCACCTGTTTCTCGCGGACGAGGTCGCCGGCCCCCAGCGTCGGGCGAAGCAGCAGGTCGGCGGTGATCTCCATGGCCAGCGGCAGGCCGCCCTTCAGGGCGCGCGTCTGGAAGCTGGTCCGCTCATAGCCGGTGGCCGCGTTGAGCTGGCCGCCCTCGCCCTCGATGGCCTCGACGATCTCGCGGGCGGAGCGCTTTCCGGCGCCCTTGAACACCATGTGCTCGAGCAGGTGCGACCAGCCCGAATGCCGCTCGTCCTCGTAGCGGGCCCCGCGGCCGGCGACGACGGACAGCGCCAGGGTCTCCAGGCCCGGCATCGGGTCGCAGATCACCCGCACGCCGTTGGCCAGCGTATGCAGGCGGGGTGTCACCGGCGGGCGAACGCGCGGATGTAGGCCTTGATCGCCTCGGCGTCGGCGGGCAGGCGGTCGAAGCGTTCGGCCTTTCCGGCGAGACCGCGGGCCGAGGCGGGGACCGGCGGCTCGGCGCCGGTGGCGGCCAGCACCGCTTCCGGGAACTTGGCCGGATGGGCGGTCGACAGCACGATCAGCGGCGCGCCGTCGGGCACGGTGGCGCGGTTGGCGGCGGCCACGGCGACGGCAGTGTGCGGATCGATGATCTCGCCGGTCTCGTTCAGCGTGGCCAGGATGGTGCGCGCGGTGTCGTCCTCGGTCACCGAGGCGCCGGAGAACAGCTCGCGCATGGCCGCCAGGGCCACCGGCGGCAGGTCCAGACCGCCGGTCTCGGAGAAGGCGCGGAAGGCGCGGCCGGTCTCGACGCCGTCGCGGCGGGCGGTCTCGAAATAGAGGCGCTCGAAGTTGGAGGCGATCTGGATATCCATGGCCGGCGACTGCGTGGCGGCGACCACGCCCCGGGCGTAGCGGCCCTCCTCGAACGCCCTGGCCATGATGTCGTTGCTGTTGGTGGCCACGATGATCCGCGCGATCGGCAGGCCCATCTGCCTCGCCACCCAGCCGGCGAAGGCGTCGCCGAAGTTGCCGGTCGGGACGCAGAAGGCGACCTCCCGGTGCGGCGCGCCCAGCGCCACCGCCGAGGTGAAGTAGTAGACCGCCTGGGCGACGATCCGCGCGAAGTTGATCGAGTTGACGCCCGACAGGTCGACGGCGGTGCGGAACTGGTCGTCGCCGAACATGCCCTTCACGATGGTCTGGCAGTCGTCGAAGGTGCCCTCGACCGACAGGCAGGCCACGTTGGCGTCGGCGGCCGTGGTCATGAACCGGCGCTGCACGGCGCTGATCCGGCCCTCGGGGAAGAGGGCGACGATCCGCGCGTTCCTGCGTCCGCGGAACGCCTCGACCGCCGCGCCGCCGGTGTCGCCGCTGGTGGCGCAGACGACGGTCATGTGGCGGCCCTGGCGCGACAGGGCGTAGTCATACAGCCGCCCCAGCAGCTGCATCGCCACGTCCTTGAACGCCAGCGACGGGCCGTGGAACAGCTCCAGCAGGAACATGCCGGGCTTCAGCTGCTTCACCGGGCAGGTCGCCGCGTGGGTGAAGGTGGCGTAGGCCTCGGTGCACATGTCCAGCAGGACGTCGTGCGGGATCTCGTGGCCGGCGAAGCGCGACAGGATGTCGGCGGCCACCTCGGCGTAGGGCCTGCCGGCGAAGCCCGCGATCTCGTCCTGAGTCAGGGTCGGCCAGGTCTCGGGCACGTACAGCCCGCCGTCCGGAGCGAGGCCCGACAGCACGGCGTCGAGAAAGCCGATCGGCGCGGCCTCGCCGGCCGAGCCCATCCGGGTGGAGACGTACTTCATCAGCTCTTCAGTCTGCGGCGAAGGAGGGCGACGTAGACCGCGACCAGCGCCCCGGCAAGGCCGTACCAGGTCAGGGCGTACTCGAGGTGGCGGTTGGTGATCGTCGCCGGCAGCGGCGTCGGAACCAGCGCCTTCCAGTCGGGGTTGGACGAGGTTTCGGCGGTGACCATCACGTCGGGGTGGCGGTCGGCGCCCAGCGCCCGCGCCATGCCGGGGAGGTCGGCGCTGTAGAAGCGGCCGTCGCGGGCGGGCGGAGTGAAGGCCCCCGGCGCAACGCCCTCGCGCAGCACGCCGGTGAGGCGGACGACCGCCGTGTCGCCGGGCGAGACGGGCGGCCGGGCGGATACGGTGTCGGCGACGAACCCCCGGTCCACAAGGATGGCGGGGCGGTCGTCGGCGTAGCGGCACAGCGAGACCAGGCGCGCGCCGGCGTCGCCGTCCTTGAGGGCGTAGAGCTCGACAAAGCGCGCGCCGGCCAGGCCCGGGCAGTCGAGCGTCACCCGCGTGAAGGCGTAGGCCGGAGTGAGCGGGACCGTCGTGATCGGCTTCGGCGGCGCGGCCTGGGTCGCCTCGATGCGGGCGATGAGGTCGGTCTTCCAGGCCAGACGCTGGAGCTGCCAGGTTCCGAGCGCCAGCAGGATCGCCAGGCTGACCGCCGTGGCGAGAGTCAGCCCGACCGGAAAGCGTCGACGGGTCTCAGACATCGTCGCGGCCGGCCTCGCGGGCCTTGTTGGCGAACTGGGCGGCGATCAGAAGGCCCTTGAACGGCCGCAGCAGCGCGCCGCAGACGATCACCGTCAGCGGCAGCCAGACGACCAGCTGCAGCCAGACCGGCGGGCTGTAGGCGATCTGGGTGAAGACGGCGCCGAAGGCGACCAGGAAACCGCCGATCAGAATGACGAAGACGGCCGGTCCGTCTCCGGAGTCGGCCGCCTTGAGATCGAAGCCACAGGCCTCGCAGGAAGGGGCCACCTTGAGGAAACCCTCGAACAGATGGCCCTCGCCGCAGTTGGGGCAGCGTCCGGCCGCCCCGGCTGCGTACGGGTTCGTCATGCTAGGGCGTTCCGAAGATCACGTAGATGAAGGCGAACAGGAACAGCCACACCACGTCGACGAAGTGCCAGTACCAGGCGGCCGCCTCGAAGCCGAAGTGCTGCTTCGGGGTGAAGGCCCCGCCCAGCAGGCGGAAGAAGCAGACGATCAGGAAGATCGTGCCGATCAGGACGTGGAAGCCGTGGAAGCCCGTGGCCATGAAGAACGACGAGCCATAGAGGCCCGAGTTCGCCGCTTCCTCCGAGAAGAACAGGTTCTCGTGCAGGATGTGGTTGTACTCGTAGGCCTGGATCGCGGTGAACAGGATGCCGAGCAGGATGGTCAGGCCGAGGCCGATCTTGGCGGCCTTGCGGTCGCCGACCTGAAGCGCGTGGTGCGCCCACGTCACGGTGGTGCCCGACAGCAGCAGGGTCAGGGTGTTGACCAGCGGCAGGTGGAAGGCCGGGATCAGCTCGACGCCCTGGGGCGGCCAGGCCTTCCAGGCCTCGGCGACGCCCTCGAAGTTGCCCATGGCCGGCGTCAGGGTCCGGTGCTCGGCGAAGAGCGCCATCTCGAAGAAGATCCAGAACCACGCCACGAAGAACATCACCTCGGAGGCGATGAACATGATCATGCCGTAGCGCAGGTGCAGCGACACGACCGGGGTGTGGTCGCCGGCGTTGGCTTCGTTGATGACGTCCCGCCACCAGCCGAACATCGTGTAGAGGACCAGCGCCAGACCGACCGTGAAGGTGATCGGGTGGCCCTTGCCGAACAGGTACTCGACCATCGGCGAGGTTTCCGGGGTGACCGTGGCCAGCCCCTTCATCCAGACCACGGCGCCGAGCAGCATGATCGTGGCGCCGATCGAGCCGAGCAGCGGCCAGGGGCTGGGATTGACCAGGTGGTAGTCGTGTTTGACGGCGCCGTGGGCCATGTCTGCCTGAACCTCAAGTTTCCCCCGAGACGGCGCGCCGCCCCGAAATTCCGTGTGTGCTATAGCCCCGCCCCGGCCGTTCCGCCAAGAGGCGCCGGCTCGGTTCCTTCAGTCGACGGGAAGAAGGTGTAGGACAGGGTGACCTCCTGGGCCCCCCGCGTCTCGAAATCCTCGGCGAACTTCGGGTCCACGAAGTAGACGACGGGGAACTCCTTCGTCTCGCCGGGCTGGATCGTCTGGTCGGTGAAGCAGAAGCACTCGAGCTTCTGGAAGTAGAGGCCGGCCGATTCGGGCACCACGTTGTAGGTCGCCCGTCCGGTCACCGGCGTCGGGCCGTTGTTGGTCACCCGGTAGAAGGCCAGGCCGGTGTCGCCGATGCGGACTTCCTGGCTGACCTGCTGCGGCTCGAAGGTCCAGGGCAGCTTGCGCACGTTGGCGTCGAACCGGATGGTCAGCTTGCGGTCGAGGATCTTGCCCGGCGCGCTGTCGGCCTTGCGCACCGTGCCGTCGAAGCCGGTCAGCTGGCAGAAGGCGCGGTAGAGCGGCACCGAGGCGTAGGCCATGCCGACCATGCCGAAGAACGCAGCGGCGCAGACCAGCGCCAGCCGCGCGTTGCTCATCTTCCTTTTCGGGCGCGCATCAGAGGGGGCGCTGGGCAACGTAACCTCCCATACGGATCAGGGTGACGGCGTAGACGATGACGATGAACGCCACCAGCCCCAGGGCGATGGCGATGTTGCGCCCGCGACGCGCCTTCTCGGCGGCGGCGGGATCGACGGGCGGCTTCGGGGATTCCGGCGACTCGGTCACGCGAGGAGCTCCAGCGGGGCGATGCGGCCCACCCGTTCGACGAGCAGCGCGGCGAACAGCAGGGTCAGGTACAGGATCGAGAAGGCGAACAGGTTGCGGGCGTCCTTGCTGCCGGCGCGGACGGCGTAGAGGCGGTCTTCGCCCTCGATGCGCTCGTCGGGCGCGTCTCCGGCCCGCGAGCGGAACACCCGCCAGGCCAGCAGCAGGAACACCAGGCCGCCCAGCGCCGCGACGGCCAGGTAGACCGGGCCGCCGAGGGCGGTGAAGGCCGGAATCTGGCAGATCGGCACGAACAGCAGGCTGTAGATCAGGATCTGCTTGCGGGTGGAGGCCGCGCCGCGGGCGACGGGCATCATCGGCACGCCCACCTTGGCGTAGTCCTCGGAGGTGTAGAGCGACAGAGCCCAGGCGTGCGGCGGCGTCCACATGAAGATGATCAGGACCATCAGCCAGGCGTTCAGCGGCGCCTCGCCCGAGGCGGCCGCCCAGCCGATGGCCGGGGGCAGGGCGCCCGCCAGCCCGCCGATGACGATGTTCTGCGGCGTCCAGCGCTTCAGCCACATCGTGTAGACGACGGCATAGAAGAAGATCGTGAACGCCAGCAGCCCGGCCGCCAGCCAGTTGGTCGTCATGCCGAGCAGCATGACCGAGAACAGGGACAGGGCGATGCCCATGGCCGCCGCCTCGGCGCCGGGAACCTTGCCGGCCGGGACGGGCCGGGCCCGGGTGCGGCGCATGCGGGCGTCGATGTCGGCGTCGTACCACATGTTCAGCGCGCCCGACGCCCCGGCCCCGACGGCGATGCAGAGGATGGCCACGGCGGCCAGCAGCGGGTTCACGGCCGCGCCGGCGCAGACGAGTCCGGTGGCCGCCGTGAAGACCACGAGCGACATCACGCGCGGCTTCAGCAGCTGCAGGTAGTCGGACCATTGCGCCGGCTGGGATGCGGCGCGGCCTTCGATGGCGGCGGGCTTGCTCATTTACGGAGGCTACATAGGCGAAGGGCGCGCCGGGGTCCAACCCCGACGCGCCCTTCTTGGTGCGTCCGATTATCCGGCCGGGACCTAGTGGTGGTCCGGCTTGATCACCGGCAGTTCGTTGAACTGGTGGAACGGCGGCGGCGAGGACAGGGTCCACTCCAGCGTCGTGGCGCCTTCGCCCCACGGGTTGGCCTCGGCCTTGCGACGACGGATCGCCGCTTCCAGGCAGGTGATCAGGAAGATCACAACGCCCACGGCCGTGACCGCGTAGCCCCAGGACGAGATCTGGTTCCAGTAGGTGAAGGCTTCCGGGTAGTCGACGTAGCGACGCGGCATGCCCTGCAGGCCCAGGAAGTGCTGCGGGAAGAAGATCAGGTTCACGCCGATGAACATGACCCAGAACTGCAGCGCTCCGAGGAACTCGTTGTACTTCACGCCCCAGATCTTCTCGAACCAGTAGAAGAAGCCGGCGAAGATCGCGAACACGGCGCCCAGCGACAGCACGTAGTGGAAGTGGGCGACCACGTAGTAGGTGTCGTGCAGGCTGTAGTCGATGCCGGCGTTGGCCAGCACGACGCCGGTCACGCCGCCGACGGTGAACAGGAAGATGAAGCCCATCGCCCAGAGCATCGGCGTCTTGAAGGTGATCGAGCCGCCCCACATCGTGGCGATCCAGCTGAAGATCTTCACGCCGGTCGGGACGGCGATGACCATCGTCGCGGCCACGAAGTAGGCGCGCAGGTTGATGCCCATGCCGACGGTGTACATGTGGTGCGCCCACACGATGAAGCCGACGAAACCGATGGCGACCATGGCGTAGGCCATCGCGAGATAGCCGAACACCGGCTTCTTCGAGAAGGTCGAGACGATGTGCGAGATCATGCCGAAGCCCGGCAGGATCAGGATGTACACCTCGGGGTGACCGAAGAACCAGAACAGGTGCTGGAACATGATCGGGTCGCCGCCGCCGGCGGGATTGAAGAAGCTGGTGCCGAAGTTGCGGTCGGCCAGCAGCATGGTGATGGCGCC
>CALKHU010000209.1 GCA_937991555.1 uncultured Caulobacter sp. | reverse complement strand
CGTTCCTCGAGCAGGAAGCGCCCGACGCCCTGTCGGCCGACGCGGCGGCGAGCGCCCTGGCGCGGATCGACGCCCTGGCCGCCGTCGACGCACGGGCGACCGAGGCCGCCGACCGGGCCGGACGGCAGCTGACCGAGCTGGTCGGTCTTCCCGATCCGTTGCGCGAGCGGGTCTTCGAAGCCATCGACCGTGGCGGCCGCTGGCAGTTCCTCAGCTTCGGCATCCGGGCCCTGAAGCTGCCGCAGGTGGGCGGCGAGGGCGTAACGGAACTGTTCCGCATCGAGCCGGGCGCCGGGGTCGCCGAACACGACCACGAGGGCGACGAGTACACGCTGGTGATCACCGGCGCCTTCCACGACGGCCATCGCCGGTACGGACCGGGCGACGTCAACATCGGTTCGCCCGGCTTCCGGCACGGACCGAAGGCCGAGCCGGGCGAGGTCTGCTACGCCCTGGCCGTCAGCCTCGGCCGGCCGCGCTTCGGCTTCCCGGTCAATGTGATGCACCGGCTGCTGGGCGGCTAGAAGGCCGCCGAGACGATCTCGCCGTCGGGCAGCAGCGCGGCGCGCTTCATGCCGGCGGACACGAAGGGCATGGCCACGTTCCCGTCGCGGTCGACCGCGATCAGCCCGCCCTCTCCGCCCAGCGCCCGGATCTCGGCCAGCACGGCCCCGGTCGCCTGGTCCAGCGACTGGCCGCCGTACTTCATGCGATGCGCCACCTGCACGGCCGCCGCCACGCGGACGAAGTACTCGCCCTGACCCGTGCAGCTGACGGCGACCGTGTCGTCGGCCCAGCCGCCGGCGCCGATCAGCGGGCTGTCGCCGACCCGGCCGGGCAGCTTGCCGAACACGCCGCCGGTCGAGGTGGCGGCCGCCAGCCGGCCCTCGGCGTCGCGCACCACGCAGCCGACCGTGCCGTGGGCCAGGGTTCCGGGCGGGTGGTTCGACTCGTCGCGCCCGGCATGGGTGAACCAGGCCGCGGGGTCGGCGATGCGGGCGAGGTGCTGCTGCCCGGCGGCGAAGGCGGCCGCCCCCTCGCCGGCCAGCATGACGTGCGGCGTCCAGTCCATGACCGCCCTGGCCACGGCCACCGGGCTCTCGAAGCCCTGCAGCGCGGCGACCGAGCCGGCCCGGCCGGTGCGGCCGTCCATCAGGCAGGCGTCCAGTTCGTAGGCGCCGGCGGTGTTGGGCGAGGCGCCGCGCCCGGCGACATAGAGGCCCGAGGCCTCCAGCGCCTGGACGGTCTCCTCGGCCACGTCGAGGGCCAGGGCGCCGGCCTTCAGCCGGTCGCGGCCGGCCTCGACCAGGCCGCGCATATGGGCGATCTCGCGGCTGTAGTCGCGGCCCCTCTTCGCGCCGGCGCCCCCGTGCACGACAAGACTCAAACAATTGTTCGCCAAGGCGACGCTCCGGCTTATAGGATGCGTTTGGATCGGAGCATCGGGTCGCTTCAGCGGCCGACGGGGTTCGATCCAGGCAACTCCAGAAACGCCGGTTCGACAAAATCGAACCGGTGGCAGGCCCGCGATACTCCTGCGGGCCGATCAATGAAAGAGCGCGGGAGAGACGGCATGAAGGCGGTGCTGAGCAAGAGCGTGGGCGGACCCGAGACCCTGGTGATCGAGGAGCTCCCCAGCCCCGAAGCCGGTCCCGGCCAGGTCGTCCTTTCGGTGAAGGCCTGCGGCGTCAACTATCCCGACGTCCTGATCATCGAGGACAAGTACCAGTTCAAGCCGAACCGTCCTTTCGCGCCGGGCGGCGAGGTCGCCGGGGTGATCAAGAGCGTCGGCGAGGGCGTCACCCACCTTCAGGTCGGCCAGCGCGTGCTGGCCTCGACCGGCTGGGGCGGCATGGCCGAGGAGCTGGCGCTGGACGCGCACCGCGTGACCCCGATCCCCGACAGCATGCCGTTCGAGGAAGCGGCGGCCTTCATGATGACCTACGGCACCAGCTGGTACGGCCTGAAGGACCGCGGCCACCTGAAGGCCGGCGAGACCCTGCTGGTCCTGGGCGCCGCCGGGGGCGTCGGCCTGGCGGCCGTCGAGCTGGGCAAGGCCATGGGCGCGAAGGTAATCGCGGCGGCCTCGAGCCAGGAGAAGGTCGACCTGGCCATCGCCCGCGGCGCCGACAGCGGCGTGGTCTATCCGAAGGGGCCCTTCGACAAGGAGGGCAAGAAGGAACTGGCCAACCTGTTCAAGGACGCCTGCGGCCCGAACGGCTGGGACGTGGCCTATGACGCGGTCGGCGGCGACTATGCCGAGGCGACCATCCGCGCCAGCGGCTGGGGCGGGCGCTTCCTGGTCATCGGCTTCCCGGCCGGCATCCCCGCCGTGCCGCTGAACCTGACCCTGCTGAAGTCGTGCGACATCGTCGGCGTGTTCTGGGGCGCCGCGGTGGCCCGCGACCCCAAGGCGCACCAGGAGAACGTCCGCCAACTGATGCAGATGTACAGCGAGGGCAAGATCAAGCCGCACGTGTCGGAGACCTTCCCGCTCGCGAAGGCCGGCGACGCGATCGCCCACCTGGCCAGCCGCAAGGCCATGGGCAAGGTGGTCGTCGTTCCATAGCGGCGGCGACGACCCTTGCGAGAGCAGGGATCCAGACCGACCAAGCGGAGACACGCCGGAGACAAGGCCTGCTCCGCCTCACAACAGGGAGAGGGACAGACATGGCGGGACGTCTTGAGGGCAAGGTCGCCCTGATCACCGGCGGAGCCTCGGGCATCGGCCTGGGAACGGTCGAGCTGTTCGTGGCGGAGGGGGCCTGCGTGGTCGCCGCCGACCTGCAGGACGAGAAGGGGGCGATGCTCGAAAAGCGGTTCCCCGACAGGGTTCGCTACGCCCACTGCGACGTGACCGTCGAGGATGACATCGCCAGGGCGGTGAAGCTCGCGGCCGACAGCTTCGGCGGCCTCGACATCCTGTTCAACAACGCCGGCCACGGCGGCGCGCCGGGCAATGTGTCGGAGATCGACGCCGCCGGCTGGGACCACACGTTCGCGCTGCTGGTGCGCGGTCCGGCGCTGGGCATGAAGCACGCCTTGCCCGAGATGCAGAAGCGCGGCGGCGGCTCGATCATCAACACCGCCTCGATCGCGGGGCTGCAGGCCGGCTTCGGCCCGCTGGCCTATTCGAGCGCCAAGTGCGCGGTGATCCATATGTCGAAGTGCGCGGCGGCAGAGCTGTCGCCGCAGAAGATCCGCGTCAACGCCATCTGCCCCGGCCTGATCGCCACCTCGATCTTCGGGGCGTCCATGGGCCTGCCGCGGGAGGTCGCCGACCAGATGGCCGCCCACATGGAGGAGATCGCGCCGAGGATCCAGCCGATCCCCAAGGCCGGCATGCCGGAGGACATCGCCCGGGCCGCCCTGTACCTGGCCAGCGACGACTCCCTGTTCGTGACCGGGACCCACATCGTCGTCGACGGCGGCCTGACCATCGGCGGCCGCGGCTCCTGGGACCCGCAGGCGAACAACCCCATCCTCGACGCCCTGGGCATCACGCCCGAGCAGGCCGAGCAGATGCGCCAGGCGATGGTCGCCCAGCAGAAGGGCTAGTGCGGGTGTGACCGCGTCCCTGGTCATCGATCCGGGTCTGGACGCCGCCCGGATCGCGCCTGTGTTCCGCCGCCACGGACGGATCCACCTGCCCGGCTTTTTCACCGCTGAGGGAGCCGAGGCGGTCGGCAAGGCCCTGGCCGGACCGGTCCCGTGGCTGAAGTCGGTGAAGATCGGCGACACCGGCATCGACGCGACCATGGCCGACTACGACGCCATGCCGGCCGAACAGCGCGCGGCCATGCAGGCGGCGATGCGCGAGGAGGCCAGGACCGGCTTCCTCTACCGTTTCGACAAGTGGCGGCTGTCGGACGATATCGAGGCCGGGGTCCGGCGCGGCGGAGCCCTGGCGGCCGCGGAGGCGGTCTACGACTTCATCAACGGCGAGGTCTTCCTGGCCTTCATCCGGACCCTGACCGGAGATCCACGGGCGGCCTTCTGCGACGCCATGGGCAGCCGCTACCGGCGCGGCGACTTCCTGACCTCGCACCATGACGGACTTGAGGGGCAGAACCGGCTCCACGCCTTCGTCTTCAACTTCACGCCCGTTTGGCGGCCCGACTGGGGCGGTCTGCTGCTGTTCCACGACGACGAGGGCCATGTGTCGGAGGGCTACACCCCGGCCTGGAACGCCCTGAACCTGTTCCGCGTGCCGCAGTCGCACTCGGTCTCGCCGGTCTGGGAGTTCGCGGGCGCGGACCGGCTTTCGATCACCGGCTGGGTGCGTTCCCGTGGCTGACGAGACGCCGCCGGTCCCGGAGCCCGCCGCCCGCCCGGCGCTCGCGCCCAACGTGCGCGGCGCGCTCTGGATGCTGGCCTCGGCGCTCGGCTTCACGGTCATGACGACCCTGATCAAGTTCCTGGGCGACGACTATCCGGCGGCGTTGCAGACCTTCTACCGCCAGGCGGCGGGCCTGCTGGTGCTGGCCCCGATGATCCTGCGCGACTGGCGCGGCGCGTTCCACACCACCCGCCCCGGCATCCTGTTCTTCCGCTCGGCGGTGGGCACGGTGTCGATGATCCTCAGCTTCTATGCCTTCCAGGTCTTGCCGCTGGCCGAGGCCAACGCCCTGTCGTTCACGCGGACCCTGTGGCTGGTGCCGCTGGCCTTCTTCGTGCTCAAGGAGCCGCTCGGTCCGATGCGGCTCGCCGCGGCGCTGGTCGGGTTCGCCGGGGTGCTGGTGATGCTGCAGCCGGGCGCGCCGGGGCACGGCTTCGGCTGGGGCCAGATGGCCGCCCTGGCCTCGGCCTTCGGCTTTGCGATGACCATCACCGGCATGAAGGTGATGACCCGCGACCACAGCCCCTTCACCCTGCTGGTCTGGTCGGCGGTGCTGGGCCTGGCGTTCTCCGTCCCGCCCGCCCTGTTCGTCTGGCGCTGGCCGGCGCCGCAGGACCTGCTGCTGCTGGCGGCCATGGGCGTTTTCGGGACCATCACCCAGGGCTGCTACATCAAGGGCATGCAGATCGGCGACGCCGCCGCCATGGCGCCGATCGACTACACCCGGCTGGTGTTTTCGGCGGCGGTCGGCTTCCTGCTGTTCGCGGAGATCCCGACCTGGGCGACCATCGCCGGCGCGGCCCTGGTGGTGGCCTCGACCCTGTTCATCACCCTGCGCGAGCATCAGCTGGCGAAGAGGGCGCGGGCGGCTAGCTGATCCCGACGAAGGCCAGGGCGATCAGCACCTGGGCGGCGCAGTAAAGGAACCAGACCGCCCAGTTGGTCGCGCGGGTGGAGCCGAACAGCACCTCGCCCCGGAACAGCTGGACGGCCAGCACCGCGTCAGACGCCATGAAGGCGACCGAACCGGCCATCGCCGGCCAGAAGGCGGCGTCCAGCATCATGCTGGAGCCGGTCATCAGCGAGATCACGATCACATAGAGCACCACGGCCGGCCGTAACGCGCCGAGGTGGGTCCACAGGAAGGCCAACAACGCGACCGCGACCGCACCGATCAGGACGAAGGCCGCCAGCCGCGCCGGGCCGGGCTCCAGGTCCGGCTGCCGCCATTCGGCGAACAAGGCGATGTAGAGACCGTGGCCGAGCAGGAACGCGAACAGTCCCCAGGGCAGCCAGCGTTCGGGGTCCAGGGAGAGGAAGGCGTCGCCGGCGACACAGGCGGCGAGACCGGCGATCAGCAGCCACGGGGCGCCCCAGGCGAAGGCGTAGAGCGCCAGCCCTCCGACCGCCAGCGTCTTCACCGCCGTGCGGGCCGCGGACGGCGGTCTTCCGACGAGAAGGAAGCCGTACAGCAGCGCCGAGGCGAGGCCGAGCGCCGCGCCGGCCAGGGCGGCGGCGCCCCACGCCGGCCCGAGGGCGGCGGACGGATCGATGAAGGCTGTCAGCGACGCGATCCCCCCGGGCATGCCGTCGTCAGCCGTCACCCAGCTTGCGCAGGAAGGCCGCCGCCGCCTGCCTGTGCCGGGGCTTCAGGTTCTTGCCGACCACGGCCATCAGGGCCGCGAACACCGCCGCGTCGTCGGTGAAGCCGATGCCGGCCAGGATGTCGGGGATCGCGTCGGTGGGCAGGACGAAGTAGGCCAGCGCCGCCAGCATCATCCCCTTGGCCGCCGTCGGCGTCTCCGGATCGCGGGCGCACCACCAGACCGACAGGGCGTCGGCGGCGAACGGGATCTTCGTCGCGACCCGGCGGATCTTGGGCCAGAACCCCTTCTCCACACGGACCTCGTTGACCCGCACCACCTCCGGAACGAGCGCCTGCGACGGATCGATCACGGAGTTGACGTCGGGTGACGGCTTGGAATCGGCGCTCATGGGGCTAAACCGCTGTTCGACTGTAGTTCAACACAACGCACGGGGAGCCGTCCATGAAGCTTGATTCCTCCATCGCCGCCGTGGTCACCGGCGGGGCCTCCGGCCTCGGCGAAGCCACCGCCCGCGCCCTGGCCGCCCACGGCGTCAAGGTCGCGATCTTCGACCTCGACCGCCAGCAGGAGCGGGGCGAAGCCCTGGCCAAGGAAATCGGCGGGGTGTTCTGCGCCGCCAACGTGACCAGCGACGAGCAGGTCGACGCCGCCTTCGCCAAGGCCCGCGCCGCCCACGGCCAGGAGCGCATCCTGGTCAACTGCGCCGGCACCGGCAACGCCGCCAAGACCGCCGGCCGCGACAAGACGACCGGCGAGGTCAAGCACTTCCCGCTCGACGCCTTCAACATGATCATCCAGATCAACCTCGTCGGCACCTTCCGCTGCATCGCCAAGTCGGCGGCTGGCATGCTGACCCTGGACCCGCTGCCGGACGGCGACCGCGGCGCCATCGTCAACACCGCCTCGGTGGCGGCCGAGGACGGCCAGATGGGCCAGGCGGCCTATTCGGCCTCCAAGGGCGGCGTCGTCGGCATGACCCTGCCGATCGCCCGCGACCTCGCCGGCGAGGGCATCCGCGTCAACACCATCCTGCCGGGCATCTTCAACACCCCGCTGATGAACGGCGCGCCGGAAGCGGTGAAGGCCGCCCTGGCGGCTTCGGTGCCGTTCCCCAAGCGCCTCGGCAACGCCGAGGAATACGCCTCGCTGGCGCTGGAGATGATCCGCAACGGCTACTTCAACGGCGAGGACGTCCGTCTGGACGGCTCGATCCGGATGGCCCCGCGCTAATCCCGCAGGCATCGCGAACGCGGAAGGGCGACCCGTCCGGGTCGCCCTTTTTCGTGGGCGCTCACCCCGGAACCGGCCGCTGGATGGTCGGGCCGAGGTTGGCCATCACGTCCCGGGCGTCGAAGGCGCGGGGATCGCCGGCCGGCTTGGGCCCGCGTCCCATGACGATCTCGGCGCTGGCCTCGAAGCGCTCGACGGTGCGCACGTCCATGCGGTCGGCCCAGAACGGGTCGCCGTACCACGGGTCCCAGCGCCGCCAGCCCCAGGCCGGGCCGTAGTAGCGCCATGAGGGTCGCCACCAGCCGTAGGAGCCGTAAGGGCCCCAGGGGTCCGGATCGACGTAGGTGCGCGTCTTGCGATCGGTGTCTCGCTCGACCAGCGAGAACCAGTCGTAGCCCTCGCCCACCGTCACCTCGGCGGCGCGGTAGAGCAGGTAGCGCTCGACGGTCTCGCGCGAGGTCAGGCTGTTGCCGGCGAAGGTGACCCGGAAGCGGTTGGCCTCGATCCGTGTTTCCGAGAAGCCGCCCGACACCGCCTGCCCGGGCACGTTCGGCTGGTAGGGGGTGGCCGTCGCGCAGGCGGTCAGCGCCGTGGCCGCGGCCAGAAGCCCCGCGATGGCGGTCGCCCTGAGGGTCATGGTCGTTCACTCCGGCTGGAGCCGGCCGGCGACACGCGCCGCCGCGCCCCGTGTTCGTCCCGTCAGACTAACACATTCCACCGCGGCCGGTTGCGCGAAGCGTCAGTGCAGGACGCCCATGTCCCGCGCGAGGGTCAGGCGGGCCGGCTGCACGAGGCCCGGCGCGGCGACGGTCACCGAATGGATGGTCGCCTCGATCTCGCGTCGCCAGAAGTCCAGGAACCTGTGCACGCGCGGAAACTGCGGCGCGAGGTCGAGCGTCTGCCACAGGAACCGCTGCAGCAGGGCCGGGCAGTCCGGCATGTAGTAGAGCACTTCGGCGGTGGTCAGCCGTTCGCCGCGCAGCTGGCGTTGAAAGTCATCGTCCATGGTTCGCCTCCTGGGAACAGTCTGCGGAGGATCATGAGGCGCACGCAAGGGTTAACGGGCCAAAAATCCTGTTTCTGCTCAATATGTTAGCAGCAGCACTCGGCGGGGGTGGCTGCTAGCCGCGCAGCAGGATCAGGGCGGCGGCGGCGAGCAGCAGCGCGCCGACCAGGAAGGCGAAGCCGCGTCGGAAGGCCGGTTCGTTCATCCGCGCCGACAGCGCCGCCCCGCCGAGGCCGTAGGCGCTCATGGCGATGACGTCGAAGCCGATGGTCGCCGCCGCGAACAGCACCAGCTGGGGCGCCAGCGGCCGCTCCAGGTCCAGGAACGGCGGCAGCACGGCGGTGAAGAACAGCAGCGCCTTCGGGTTGGCGATCTGCACCGAGAAGCCGTCGAGGAAGGCCGAGCGGTTGCGGTGGACGGCCGGCGCCTCGGCCGGGCCGCCGTCGCCCTTCACGCCCGACCAGAGCGACCGCAGGCCCAGCCAGGCGACATAGAGCCCGCCGGCGACCGCCAGCAGGCGGAAGGCCTCCGGAAACGCCGCCACCAGCGCCCCGAGGCCCAGGGCCGCGCCGCCGAACCAGACCAGGGTGGCGGCGTTCATGCCGGCGACCCCGACCAGCGCCTCGGCCTTGCCGCGCTGCATGCCGGTGGCGATGGCGAAGATGTTGGCCGGGCCGGGCGTCACCGCCATGACCGACATGATCGCCAGGAAGGCGCCGTAGCGGGCGGGATCGACGGGCAGCTGCATGGGCCGCCCTTCGCACGCCGTTCACGGCCCGGACAAGAGGCCGTGAGAAGCCAGATTTCCTGACCCTGGCGTCAGCGAATCCCTAGTGACGGGACCGGGTTTACCTGCGAAGGCTGCCGCGACGGTTGCGAGACGGGCAGGCATGGATCCCGACTTCTGGATTTTCTTCGCCGTGGGCGTCGCCGCGCAGCTCGTCGACGGCGCCTTGGGCATGGCCTACGGCGTGGTCTCCTCGACGGTGCTGCTGGCGCTGGGCGTCCCGCCGGCCAACGCCTCGGCCAGCGTGCACGCGGCCAAGGTGTTCACCGGCGCGGCCTCGGCCATCTCGCACATCATCTATCGCAACGTGATCTGGCGGCTGCTGGCGCACCTGGCCGCCGGCGGGATCCTGGGCGGGGTGCTGGGCACCTATGTCCTGACCTCGATCGACGGCAAGGTGGTCAAGCCCTGGGTCGTGGCCTGGCTGGGCCTGATGGGCCTGGTCATCCTCTGGCGCGCCTGGAAGGGAACGCGGCCCAAGGTGCTCAGCTGGCGGCGCCCGGCCCCGCTGGGGCTGGTCGGGGGCTTCTTCGACGCCATCGGCGGGGGCGGCTGGGGTCCTGTGGTGACCAGCACCCTGATGGGCTCGGGCGCGGACCCGCGGCACGCCATCGGCACCACCAACGCCGCCGAGTTCTTCGTCGCGGGAGCCATCTCGGCGACCTTCATCGC
This sequence comes from uncultured Caulobacter sp., assembly GCA_937991555.1. Lineage (GTDB taxonomy): Bacteria > Pseudomonadota > Alphaproteobacteria > Caulobacterales > Caulobacteraceae > Caulobacter. The sequence continues at coordinate 214 of CALKHU010000209.1, read as the reverse complement.
CTCGATCGCCACCGGCCACTGGGAAGCGGACGGCCTGGCCGATCACATCTGGTCGGTCGGCGGACTGATCGCCGGCGGCGTGCTGGCCGCCCCGCTGGCCGGCTGGATGACCAAGGTCCTGCCGGTCCGCGCCCTGACCTGGCTGGTCGGCCTGCTCGTCACCGGGCTGGCGATCTGGCAGGGCGCGGTGCTGGCGGGTCTGGGCTAGGCTAGG
>CALKHU010000208.1 GCA_937991555.1 uncultured Caulobacter sp. | reverse complement strand
ATCCAGGCGGCGACCTGGAGGATCAGCGGCAGCGGGTCGGGCGCGCCCTGCTGCGGTCCGGGAAAGTCGAAGAGCTTCATCAGCCCGTGCTGCATGAAGGCCAGCGCGGCGACGATGCGCAGGATGCTCAGCAGCTGTGGCGCGAACGCAGACAGTCGGTTCATGGTCTTTCCCCCGCTCGTCCGTGGACCGGCCGCGTCAGGCGGCCAGTTTCGAATCCGTCTCCGCCATGCGCTGGATGGCCACATAGTCGGTCTTGCCGGTGCCCAGCACCGGAACCTCGGGGATCTTGACGATCCTGCGCGGCACGGCGAGTTCCGGCGCGCCGATGCTCTGGGCGTGGGCGACCAGCGGCGCGACATCGGCGTCGGCGCGGTCGGTGAACAGGATCAGCTTCTCGCCCTTCTTCTTGTCGGGCATGGCGATGACCGCGTGACGCCCGTCAGGCCAAACGGCGGAGGCCAGGTCCTCGGCCGCGGTCAGGGACACCATCTCGCCGCCGATCTTGGCGAAGCGCTTCACCCGGCCCTTGATGGTGATCCAGTTGTCCTGCGTCATCGTCACCACATCGCCGGTGTCGTGCCAGCCGCCGTCGAGCGGATCGAGGCCCCCGTCCTCGCGAAGATAGCCCGCCATCACGTTGGGACCGTGCAGGAAGAGGCGCCCGCCCTCGGGAATGCCCTCGACCGGCTCCAGTCGCGCGGTCATGCCCGGCAGCAGGCCGCCGACGGTGCCGCGGCGGTTGTCGGTCGGCTTGTTCACGGCCACCACCGGCGAGGCCTCGGTCGCGCCGTAGCCCTCCAGCACGGGCACGCCGTTGAACCGCTCGGCGATCAGGTTGTGGGTCTCGTCGCGGACCTTCTCGGCCCCGCAGACGATGAACTGCAGGCCCGAGAGCTCGTCCGCGTCGGCGGAGCGGGCATACTGGTTCACGAAGGTGTCGGTCGCCAGCAGGATCGAGGCGCCGCTGTCCTTGATGAGCGGCGGGATCTGCTTGATGTGCAGCGGCGACGGATAGAGGAAAGCCTTCATGCCCGTCAGCAGGGGCAGCAGAACCCCGCCGGTCAGGCCGAAGCAGTGGAAGGTCGGCAGCGGGTTGAACATCACCCAGTTCTGGTCGAGGTCGATATGCGCCTCGACCTGGTGGGCGTTGGCCACCAGGTTCCGGTGGCTCAGCACCACGGCCTTGGGCACGCCGAAGCTGCCAGAGGTGAACAGGATCACGCCCTTGTCGTCGGGCGCCAGGTCCGCGCGGAACTGGCGCGGCAGCAGGCCGGCCGCGGCCGCGAACAGCTTGTCGGCGAGCCCGATCTTCGCCCGGACGTCCTCCAGGTAGACGACCTTGCAGCCCGACTCCTCGATCGCGTCGACGATGTCGTGCAACTGGCCCTGCTCGATGAACCGGTGCGCGGTCAGCACCGTCCTGATCCTGGCCAGCTTGCAGGCGGCGCGCAGGTTCCGGAGGCCGGCCGTGAAGTTCAGCATGGTCGGCACGCGGCCGAAGGCATGCAGGCCGAAGAAGGTGACCACCACGCCCGCCCCGGAAGGCAGAAGCACCCCGACGTGTTCACCCTTGCTGGTGAACCCCGCGATCTTGCGGCCGAGCGCGAAGCTGGCGCGGACCAGATCGGTGTAGCTGAGCGGATTGCGGTCCTGATCCTCGAGGATCGGCTTCTTGGCCCCGTATCGGTCGCGGGCGTCGAGCAGCGCGTCAAACAGCGACCGCTCGCAGGCCTGCGCGTCGTAAGCACGCGGCATGTGGGCGAAACTCCCCTGTGTTTCCCACCAGTATCGTTGGCGGGAAGCTAGCCGTCATCACCTGACTTGAAAAGATTTGTCACAAACGGTGATCAGGTCGGGCAGGCTTCGGTCGTCGTCCGGGGGATCCGCGGATGGGTCGGGGCCATACAGGTAACCTCATTCAGCCACCAGGCGCGCACGGCCGAGGTCTCAATGTGAAAGGCCCGTCCTGCGCGTTGGGCGGTCTTGCTGAGCCTGGGCGGGTTGGCGTAGGCGGCGGCTCTGCAGGTCTGGAGAGCCTGGCACAAGGCGAAGTCATCCGTTGTCCCGGCGTCGGATCTGGCGACCAGAAGCAGGGTGGGTTGCCGGACCGCGGCAGCGTCCTCCTGCAGGGACGTTCCCGCGGCGGCGAAGGCCGAGGTCCAGCCGAGGCTGTGACCGCCCATGCGCAGGTCCGGATTGGCCGTCTGCCAGGCCCGCTGGACGGCGCCACGCAGGCGGTCCTGCGTCCGCCCGGCCTTGAAGTCGTCCGGACCTTCCCGCTTCCAGCCCTGGCCGACGCTGGTCGGCAGTCGGCCGGCGCCGAGCTTCATCAACCAGGCCGGCCAGGCGGGCAGGGCGCCTTCCGGCTTCAGCTTTGGGCCCGACAGGACCAGCGCGGCCGCCGGCGCGCCCGTCTGTACGGCTCGGAGGGCGATCAGCGCTCCGACCCCTTGGCCGACGACGGTCAGCGGCGTCTCGCTGTCAGCAGAGACAATGCTGCGCGCCAGCGCCCTGGTCGCCGCGACGTCGTCGTCGAAGGTCGGGGCGTGAATCAGCTCGCGTGGTCCCGCGTAGCGCGCCGAGCCGCTCTGGCCGGCCCGCTCCAGCACCCAGACCGAATAGCCCATCGCGTTCAGGTCGCGGGCTGTCTCGAACCAGGCCTCGGCCAACTCGCGGTCGTCAGTCAGGATCAGGATGTTGCCGCGCGGCGTCCCCGCCGTGCTCGACACGCCGTAGCGCTGCACCGGGGCCTCGCCGACGCCGATCAGGCCCCAGGCCCAGCCTTCCGGCGGCCAGAAGCGCGGACCGAGCGAGGGCGGTATGCGGCTGTCGGTGAACGGCGCGCGATCGTCCGCCCCGCCGCAGCCGGTCAGGACGAGAAGCAGGCCGGCGATCGCGAGCAGACGGCGCATCGGCGCAAGGTTTCCGTGCTTTCCGACCGCCCGCAAGGCCGCTCCCGCCACAGGTGCTTGATCCTTTGATGCAGAAAGCCGATCTAGGCGCCATGGCCACGGTGATCGACACCCTGAAGGCGCGCCCGCGCCACCCGGAAAAACAGAACCGCCCCGACACGCCGCTGTTGCGCAAGCCGGAGTGGCTGCGCGTGCGGGCGCCGGGCTCGGCCGGCTACAGCGAGACGCGCGACCTGGTGCGTTCGCACGGCCTGGTCACCGTCTGCGAGGAGGCGGCCTGCCCGAACATCGGTGAGTGCTGGACCCAGAAGCACGCGACCATGATGATCATGGGCGAGATCTGCACGCGGGCCTGCTCGTTCTGCAACGTGACGACCGGCAAGCCGAACCCGCTGGACCCGACCGAGCCGCAGCGCGTCGCCGACGCGGTGGCGAAGATGGGGCTCAACCATGTGGTCATCACCTCGGTCGACCGGGATGACCTCGCGGACGGCGGCGCCGCCCACTTCGCGGCTGTGGTCCACGCCATCCGCGCCGCCGCGCCGCGGACGACGATCGAGATCCTGACGCCTGACTTCCTGCGCAAGGACGGGGCGGCCGAGGTGGTCATCGACTCCGCGCCGGACGTCTTCAACCACAACCTCGAGACCGTGCCGCGGCTCTACCTCTCGATCCGGCCGGGCGCGCGCTACTACAATTCCCTGCGCCTGCTCGACCGGGTGAAGGAGCGCGACCCGCGCCGTTTCACCAAGTCCGGCCTGATGGTCGGCCTCGGCGAGACGAAGGAGGAGGTCATGCAGGTGATGGACGACATGCGCTCCGCCGGAGTCGACTTCATCACCATCGGCCAGTACCTGCAGCCGACCCGCAAGCACGCGGCCGTCGATCGCTTCGTGACGCCCGAGGAGTTCCAGGCCTACGAGCAGATCGCCCGCGCCAAGGGCTTCCTGATGGTCTCGGCCAGCCCGCTGACCCGCTCCTCGCATCACGCCGGCGAGGACTTCGCGAGGCTGAAGGCCGCCCGCGAGGCGAAAGAGGCCCAGGGCTGACTTGCGGCACCGACTGACCCGCATCCTGCCGTACACGCCCGACCAGCTGTTCGCGCTGGTCGGCGACGTCGAGCGATATCCGCAGTTCGTGCCCTGGATCACGTCGCTGCGGACATGGAACGTGCGGGACGAGGGCGGCGGCGTCACCACGCTGGACGCCGAGGCCGGCGTGGGCTTCTCGTTCCTGCGCGAGCGGTTCTCGACCCACGTCCGGCGCGACGCGGCGGCGCGGCAGATCGACGTTTCGCTGATCAGCGGCCCGTTCCGCCGACTACAGAACCGCTGGCGGTTCCTGCCGCACGACCGCGGCTGCTGCGTCGAGTTCGAGATCGACTTCGAGTTCAGGGTCGGCTTCCTCGACCGCATCCTGAACGCCAACTTCGATCACGCCGTCGACAAGCTGATCCGCTGCTTCGACGACCGGGCGAAGGTGCTGTACGGGGCAGGGTAGGCCGTGCGTCCTTCGACACGGGCGTTGCGCGCCCTGCTCAGGATAAGGTGGTCAGAGGGTCAATCACCGACGTCACGCTGAGCAGCGCCGGAGGCGCGTGTCGAAGCACGCAAGGCCCTAGATCGCTTCCCGCATCATCTGCAGCGCCAGGGCCACGGCGGCCATCTGGATGTCGGCGCGACCCGGGCCGTCGAAGACCTCGTGCCGGTGGCGGATGCCGGCGGTGCTGCGCGCCGTGGCCAGGTGCACGGTCCCGACCGGCTTCATCGGCGAGCCGCCGCCGGGGCCGGCGACGCCGGTGATGGCCACGGCGATGTGGGCGCGGGAGTTGTTCAGAGCGCCCTCGGCCATCATGCGCGCCACGGGCTCGGACACCGCGCCGAAGTCGGCGATCAGGTCGCCGGGGATGCCCAGCATCTCTTCCTTGGCCCGGTTGGTATAGGTCACGAAGCCGCGGTCGAAGACGTCGGACGCGCCGGGGATCGAGCAGATCGCCGCGGCGACGAGGCCGCCGGTGCAACTCTCCGCGGTCACTACCCGCAGGTGTCGATCGCGCACCTCCTCGATCAGCAGTCGGGCATGGGTTTCGACTTCGATCGGAAACATGGGAACGGGCTCCAGGACTGGTCAGGCGGCGCGGAATGCACGCAACATCCGGCGCCTCCGACTTTCAAGCCCGATTCGAGCGCCATGACCGACATCCCCGCCGGCGATCGCGCCGCGACCGTCCGCACGCCGCCGCTGTTCGTGGTCACCGTCTTCACCAGCGCGGCGCTGGTGTTCATGGTCCAGCCGATGGTGGCCAAGCTGGTGCTGCCGCTGCTCGGCGGCTCGCCGGCGGTGTGGAACACCAGCATGGCCTTCTTCCAGACGGCCCTGCTGGTCGGCTACGGCTACGCCCACTTCCTGCAGAAGATCCGCTCGGTCCGTCGCCAGATCGTCGTGCACATCGCGGCGCTGGCGGCGGCCGGGCTCGTGCTGCCCCTGCGCATCTGGTCCATCGGCGAGCCGTCCTCGACCGCGCCGACGCTCTGGCTGCTGGGCGTGCTGACGCTGTCGATCGGGCTTCCCTTTGCGATCCTTTCGGCCACGGCGCCGCTGGTGCAGGCCTGGTACGCCCGGACCATGACCGGGGAGGGCAACGGCGAGCCCTACGCCCTCTACGCCGCCAGCAACCTGGGCAGCCTGATCGCCCTGCTGGCCTATCCCGTGGTCCTCGAGCCGCTGCTGACGCTGCAGGCGCAGCGCTGGACCTGGAGCGGCGGATACATCGTCTTCGTCCTCGTCCTGGCCGCCCTGGCGACGATGGTCTGGCGATCGGCGCAGGCCGGCGCGGAGACCGCCGCCGGCCCCGGAGGCCCGGCCGCGACCCCGGCGCCGACGCTCAGGGACCGGCTGATCTGGATCGGTCTCGCCGCCATACCCTCCAGCCTGATGCTGGGCGTGACCACCCACCTGGCGACGGACGTGGCCTCGGCGCCGTTCCTGTGGGTCGTGCCGCTGGCGCTGTATCTGGTCACCTTCATCATCGCCTTCCAGACCCGACCGCTGGTCTCACCCTACTGGGCGCTGCTGCTGCAGGGCGCGGCGCTGCCGGCCTGCGCCTTCCTCCTGCCGCAGCAGGGCAACGCGCTGCTCCTGCAGCTGTTCGTGCACCTGAGCTGCTTCTTCCTGTCCGCCCTCGTCTGCCACCAGGCCCTGGTCGAGAGGCGGCCGTCGCCGGAGCACCTGACGGTCTTCTACCTCTGCCTGTCCATCGGCGGCGTCGTCGGCGGGGTGTTCAACGCGATCGTCGCGCCCCAGGTGTTCGACTGGGTGATGGAATACCCGCTGGTCCTGGTCCTCGCCGGGCTCGCCCGGCCCTGGCGATGGGGGCGGCTGACGGAATGGGAGACGGGCGTCTTCGTCGTCGGCGCTCTGGCGGTCGCCGCCGCCATCCTGTTCGCGGGCCAGATCAACGACTTCCTGACCTTCGACCGCATGACCACGCTGAAGACGATGCTGGCGGTCGTCGTCGTGGCCGCCTTCCTGCTGCGCCAGCGGGGCCTGCTGTTCACGCTCCTGGTCGGCGGACTCTCCGTCGGCGCGCATGTGGTCAGCGACCCGGCCGAGGTGATCAGCACCCAGCGGTCGTTCTTCGGCGTGCTGCGCCAGACCAGCTACCAGGCGCCGGAGCTGGGCGGCGAGCTCCGGCTTCTGGCGCATGGCACCACCCTGCATGGGGCCCAGGCGCCGGAGGGCCGCTACCGCTGCAAGCCCCTCGTCTACTACGCCGCCGAGACCCCGATCGGGCAGGTGTTCACGATGAACCAGGCCATCCGGCCGCAGATGCGGGTGGGCGCGGTCGGCCTCGGCACCGGGTCGGTGGCCAGCTACGTGCGGGCCGGCGACCACCTGACCTTCTTCGAGATCGATCCGCTGGTCATCGACATCGCCGGGCCGTCGGGTGACTTCACCTACACCACCCAGTGCGCCCGCGGGACCGTCGACTATGTACTCGGCGACGCCCGGCTCACCCTCCAGAAGCAGCCCGACGCGCTGTTCGACATCCTGCTGATCGACGCCTTCTCGTCCGACGCCATCCCGGCGCACCTTCTGACCGTCGAGGCGGTGAAGGGCTATCTCGCCAAGCTGAAGCCGGATGGCGTGCTGGTCCTGCACCTGTCCAACCGGCACCTGGAACTGAAGAAGCCGGCCGCGGCCGTGGTGCTGGCGGCGGGCGGCTACCCGCTGCTGCAGGAATACCGCCAGAGCGGCGACAACGTCCGCTACTGGGAGTCGAGCGAGGACGTGATCATCGTCGGCAGGACCCGCGCCGCGCTGGCGCCCTACGAGGCGGAGGGATTCTGGGAGGAGGCCGATCCGAAGGGCGTCCAGCCCTGGACCGACGACTACACGAACCTGGTCGGGGCCCTGTGGCGGAACCTCGAGGATCGCTGGCGGCAGTAGCCGTCAGGCCGGCGTCTCGACGGTCGCCAGCGCCTGGGCGGCGAGGCCTTCGCCGCGGCCGGTAAAGCCCATGCCTTCGGTCGTGGTCGCCTTCACCGACACCCGGTCGAGCGGCAGCGACAGGATCTCCGCCAGCCGCTCGCGCATCGCCTGGCGGTGCGGCTTGATCTTCGGACGCTCGCAGACCAGCGTCACGTCGACGTTGACCAGCCGGCCTCCCTTCGACGCCACGAGCCCGGCGGCGTGCTTCAGGAACAGGTCCGACGGCGCGCCCTTCCATTGCGGGTCGGTCGGCGGGAAGTGGTCGCCGATGTCGCCCTCGCCGATGGCGCCCAGGATGGCGTCGGTGAGGGCGTGCAGACCCGCGTCGGCGTCGCTGTGGCCGACCAGGGTCTGGTCATGGTCGATCCGCACGCCACAGAGCCAGACCGCCTCGCCGGGTCCCCAGCGGTGGGCGTCAAGGCCCTGGCCGGTGCGCGTCACGCGGGCGGCGCCCGCCAGTCGTTCGGCCATGTCGAAATCCTCGGGCCAGGTCAGCTTCATCAGCAGGGGATCGCCCGGCGCGAGGGCGATGACGCCGCCGTCTGCCTCGACCACCTGGGCGTCGTCCGTCGGCTCGCCGCCGGTCCAGGCGTCATAGGCCGCGACCAGGCGGCCGCGCCGGAACGCCTGCGGCGTCTGGGCGCGCCAGAGGCCGTCGCGTGACGTCGTCGAGATGGCGCCGTCGGGCCCCAGTCTTTTCAGCGTATCCGCCACCGGCAGGGCGGGCAGGGCGCCATCGGCGCTCTCCAGGGCCTGCAGCAGAGCCCGGACATGGGCGGCGAGCACGAAGGGCCGGGCGGCGTCGTGGATCAGCACCGGCTCGTCCGAAGGGCCGTCGATGGCCTTCAGGCCGTTCTGCACCGACTGGGCCCGGGTCGCGCCGCCCCGGGCGGTGGTCCAGCCGGTCAGTCCGGCGAGCGTCCCGGCGGCGAGCGCCTCGCCTTCGGCGGAGACCACGACGACGATCTGTCGCGCGCCGGCGGCCATCAGCGCCTCGACCGACCAGCGCAGCACAGGCCGCCCGGCCAGCGGGCGCCACTGCTTGGCGAGGCCGGGTCCGGCCCGGCTTCCGCCGCCGGCGGCGACGATGACGACCGAGAAGCTCATGCCGCCTCTCTAGGGGTGCGAAGCGGGATGGGGAAGGGCGTGACGGCGCGAGACCTGCGTTGGGCTCTTTACCGCACCGCACAATGTGCCTAAAAAGAATGCGATCGGGGTGACTAGATAATGGGCAACAAGCTCAAGGTCGGAGATATCGAGATACCGGGGCGCGTATGGATCGCGCCGATGACGGGCATTTCGGACCTGCCGTTCCGCAAGGCGGCGGCGCGGCTCGGCGCGCCCTACGCCGCGACCGAGATGGTCGCCTGCGCAGAGTTCGCCAAGGGCCGGCCGGACGTGGTGCGGCGCGCCGCGATGGGCGAGGGCGACGGGCTGATGGTCGTGCAGCTGGTCGGCCGCGAGCCGCGCTGGATCGCCGAGGGCGCCAGGCTCGCCGCGGAAGCCGGCGCCGACATCATCGATCTCAATTTCGGTTGCCCGGCGCGGGAAGTGACCGGCGTCCAGTCTGGGTCGGCCCTGATGCGTCACCTGGACCTCGCCGAGAGCCTTGTCGCGGCCGCGGTGGAGGCCGTCCAGGTCCCGGTCACCGTCAAGATGCGCCTCGGGTGGGACGATAACTCGCGCAACGCGCCGGAGTTCGCGGCGCGGGCGGAACGGGTCGGGGCGAAGGCGGTCACCGTGCATGGCCGCACCCGATGCCAGTTCTACAAAGGCGAGGCCGACTGGGCCGCCGTGCGCGAGGTGAAGCAGGCGGTTTCCGTCCCGGTTATCGTCAACGGCGACATCGTCGACGGCGCGACGGCCGCCGAGGCGCTGGCGCAATCCGGCGCCGACGGCGTGATGGTCGGCCGCGGCGTTGTCGGCAAGCCCTGGATCGCGCGCGCCATCGAGGCGGAACTCGATGGTCGCGCGCACGACGCCGAGCCGCGAATGGACGAGCGCCTGTCGATCGCCCTCGGGCATTTCCGCGACAGCCTGGACTTCTACGGGGAGCGGCTCGGCCTGAAGATGTTCCGCAAGCATCTGGCCGCCTACATCGAGGCGGCCCCCTGGCCGGAGGATGCGCGGGTCCGCCGCGAGGCGCGGGCCCGGATCTGCAGCCTGGACGCGCCGGCCGAGGTCGAGGCCGCGCTGGCGGCCCTCTGGACCCGTCCGCCCGAGAGGCTGGCGGCATGACCGGGCGCCTCAATCCCAGCGCCTCGCGCGCGAACAACCTGAAGTCGGCGGCGTTCGACCTCAGCCCGGAGCCGGCGCTGCTCATCGACGGCGACGGCGCGCTGTCGGCCGCCAACGAGGCGGCCGAGGCGCTGTTCGGACAGGGCCTGGGCCTTCTGGCCCGGGGGCGCGTCACCGGCGCCTTGCCGCCCGGCTCGCCGCTGGTCGCCCTGATCGCCCGGGCGCTGGACGAGGGAGTGAGGGTCCGCGAGCACGCCGTGGAGATCGCCCTGTTCGGCCATCCCGCGTTCGAGGCCGACTGCGCGGCCACGCCGCTGGGCGACGACGCCGTGTTGCTGACGCTCCATGTCCGGGGCGGGGGCCTCGGGGCCGAACGGGGCGGCGACCCGGCAGGGCTGCGCTCGGTGGTCGGTCTGGGCCGGATGCTGGCCCACGAGATCAAGAACCCGCTCGCCGGCATCCGCGGCGCCGCGCAGCTGCTGAAGACCGGGGCGGCCGCCGAGGACCAGCCGCTGGCCCAGCTGATCGTCGACGAGACGGAGCGCATCCGTCGCCTCGTCGACCGCATGGAGGCGTTCAGCGACGACGCCCCGCCGGCGCGGGAGGCGGTCAACATCCACCGTGTCCTTGACCGCGTGCGGGCGCTGGCGGCCAACGGCGTCGCCGACGGCCTGATCCTCAAGGAGCGCTACGACCCGTCGCTGCCCCCGACATGGGGCAACGAGGACCAGCTGATCCAGATCTTCCTGAACCTGGTGAAGAACGCGGCCGAGGCGGCCCACAGCCGCGGGGATGGTCGCGGCGAGATCGTCATTTCGACCGCCTGGCGTCCCGGCGTCCGGGTCCGCGGCGGCGACGGTCGCGTCCAGCAAGGGGCGCCGCTCGAGGTCAGGATCCAGGACAATGGTCCAGGCGTGCCGCCGCTGATGCGCGATCACCTGTTCCAGCCCTTCGTGACGTCCAAGGCCTCGGGGGCCGGGCTCGGCCTCGCCCTGTGCGCCAAGCTCGTGGCCGGACACGGCGGCCTGATCGACTTTGAATCCGAACCGGGCCGGACCGTGTTCCGCGTCCTCCTGCCCGTCGCCAGCATCGAGAGCGCTGAATGAACGCCGCCGCCAACGCGTCGAAAAAGGTCCTGATCGCGGACGACGACAGCTCGATCCGGCTGGTGCTCAGCCAGGCGTTCACCCGCCTGGGCTACCAGGTGCGCGCCACGGGCAACGCCGCAACGCTGCTGAAGTGGGTGCAGGAAGGCGAGGGCGACCTCATCCTGACCGACGTGATGATGCCGGACGAGAACGTGTTCAACGTCCTGCCGCGCATCCGCAAGGAACGGCCCAAGCTCCCCATCATCGTGATGAGCGCCCAGAATACCCTGCTGACGGCCGTCAACGCCGCCGACGCGGGGGCCTTCGAGTACGTCTCCAAGCCGTTCGACCTCGACGACGTCACGGCCGCCGCCCGCCGCGCGCTGTCGCGGCCGGCGGACGCCGAAGCCTCCAAGGCCCAGGCGCGCGCGATGAAGGACGAGCGTCTGCCGCTGATCGGCCGCTCGGCGGCGATGCAGGAGGTGTACCGCACGGTCGCCCGGCTGGTCGGCGCGGACCTGACGGTTCTGATCCTCGGGGAAAGCGGCACCGGCAAGGAGCTCGTGGCGCGGGCGCTGCACGACCTCGGCCGCCGTCGCGACGGC
>CALKHU010000207.1 GCA_937991555.1 uncultured Caulobacter sp. | reverse complement strand
CGGCGACGCCGGCTCCGGCCGCGCTCGTCGCCCGGGGCGACGTGGTCGAGACCCTGAAGGCCGACGGCCGCTTCAAGACGCTGATCAAGGCGCTCGAGGCGACCAACATGACCGGCGTGCTGAAGACCAACCGCAACCTGACGGTCTTCGCCCCGACCGACGCCGCCTTCGCGGCCCTGCCGCCGGGCGAGCTCGACCGGCTCATGAAGGATCCGCCGGCGCTGCAGAAGCTGCTGACCTACCACGTCGTGAACGCTACGGTGGACTCGGCGAAGATCAGGGGCGCGCGCGGCGGCGTGAAGACGGTCGCCGGTTCGGAACTGATGCTCGACGGCAGCGGCGAGAGCCTGAAGGCCAATGCGGCCGCCATCGTCCAGGCCGACGTGCGCCCGACGAACGGCGTGATCCATGTCGTCGACAGGGTCCTGACCCCGGAGGCGGCGCCGTCGATGGCTGCTGCCGCCGCGGCGGGTTCCGACGCCGCGGCGACCACGGCGTCGCAGACCCCGGCGTCGCCGCCCGCCCCGGCGGCGCCGCCTGCGGACAAGCCCGACGCCGCTCCGGAAAAGCCGGCCGAGACCGGGCAGCCGCCCCAGCCGAAGGCCTGACGGCCGCCGCCGCTAGCGGCCACCGACAGCGCGACGCCGTCCTTCCAGAGCGGAAGGACGGCGTTCGCATGCTAACGGTCGTTTGACTCTTGCCCCGCATTGTCCGCGCGCCGGTCAAACGGGAGCCGTATTTGCCGGTCACGACCCTACGCCACGATCGGGCCGGTTCCAGCGGACCGGCCCGGATCGCGACTCCAGAAGGACCTGTCTATGCAAGCTCTCCGTTTCGCCGCCGCGTTTTCCCTGGCGGCCGCTGTCGCCGCTCCCGCCCTGGCGCAGACCCCGCCCGCTCCGGCGACCGAGCCGGCAGCGGCCGTCGCGCCGATGGCCGCGCCCGTCCAGAAGCTGGCGCTCGCCCCGGCCGGCGACACCATCGAGACCCTGCGCGCCGCGGGCCAGTTCAAGACCCTGCTGTCGGCGCTCGACAAGGCCAACCTGACCGCCCTGATCAAGGCGCAGCGCGCCGTCACCCTGTTCGCCCCGACGGACGCCGCCTTCGCCGCCTTGCCGCCAGGCGAACTCGACCGGCTGATGAAGGACCGCGCGGCCCTGCAGCGACTGATGACCTATCACCTGATCAACGCGCCGGTGGATTCCGCCAAGCTGATCGGCGCCAAGGGGCCGATCAATACGGTCGCCAACAGCGGCCTGGTGCTGGACGGCAGCACGGAAGGCGTCCTGCGCGCCAATACGGCCAATGTGCTGGCGTTCGACGTCAAGACGAGCAACGGCGTCATCTTCGTGGTCGACGCCGTCCTGACGCCGGAAGGCGCCGCCGTGGCGATGGCGCCGGCGCCGGAACCCGCGGCCGAGGGCGCGCCGACCGCGCCCTGAGCCCGTCCACGCAAGGGCTTTCCTTGCTTGAAGCAGAAGTCGGCGGGCCCTATGGTCCGCCGACTTTTTTGCACCCGCGAACCAGGCCATGAGCTCCGACGCCAAACCCCGGTCTTTTCAGGCCCTTATCATGCGGCTGAACCAGTACTGGGCCGACCGCGGCTGCGCGATTCTGCAGCCGCACGACGTCGAGGTGGGGGCAGGGACGCTCCATCCGGCCACGGTGCTGCGCGCGCTCGGGCCGAAACCGTGGAACGTCGCCTACGTGCAGCCGTCGCGCCGCCCGGGCGACGGGCGCTACGGCGAGAACCCCAACCGGCTGCAGCACTACTACCAGTACCAGGTGATCCTGAAGCCGAACCCGGCCGACATGCAGGACCTCTACCTCGGCTCGCTGGAGGCGATCGGCCTCGATCTGCGCCTGCACGACATCCGCTTCGTCGAGGACGATTGGGAGAACCCGACGGTCGGGGCCTGGGGCCTCGGCTGGGAGGTCTGGTGCGACGGCATGGAGGTGTCGCAGTACACCTACTTCCAGCAGGTCGGCGGCCTCGACGTCGATCCGGTGGCTGGCGAGCTGACCTACGGCCTCGAGCGGCTGGCCATGTATGTGTTCGGCGTCGACAACGTCTACGACCTGCCGTTCAACGATCCGGACAGTCCGCTGGGCGCGCTGAGCTACGGCGATGTCTTCATGGACAACGAGCGCCAGCAGTCGGAGGCCAACTTCCACGGCTTCGATGTCGAGGTGCTCAAGCGCCAGTTCGAGGACATGGAGCGGCAGGTGCCGCTGATGCTCGAACGGTCCTACGACGGCGACCATCTGGTCCTGCCGGCCTACGACATGGTCCTCAAGGCCAGCCACCTGTTCAACCTGATGAACGCCCGCGGCGCCATCGCCGTCGCCGAGCGCGCCAGCTACATCGGCCGCATCCGCGACCTCTGCAAGCTCTGCGCCCAGGCCTGGGTCGACCAGCAGGGAAGGAACGCGGCGTGAGGCTCTCGGGCACGGCCGATCAGCTTCCCAAAGCCCTCCTCCTCGATGGAGGAGGGTTGGGTGGTGGTGTGGCCGCTCGGTTTGGGTTTCCGCCCTCAGGGGGCGCTGGCGCCCACCAGCACCCGACCGTCGATACCCCGCTTACACCACCATCCCCCGCCCTTCCTCCATTGAGGAGGCAGGGAGAGTCGTAATGCCCCAGCTTCTGCTCGAACTGTTCTCCGAGGAAATCCCCGCCCGCATGCAGGCGCAGGCGGCGCGCGATCTCGAACGCATGGCCCGCGACGGGCTCGGCAAGGCCGGGCTGATCTCGGAGGGTCTCAAGGCCTTCGCCGGCCCGCGCCGCCTCACCCTCGTCGTCGAGGGCCTGCCCATCGCGCAGCCCGACGTCCACGAGGAGCTCAAGGGGCCGAAGGCCAATGCGCCGGTCCAGGCGCTGGAGGGCTTCCTGCGCAAGACCGGCCTGACCCGCGAGCAGCTGGTCGAGAAGGACGGCGTCCTTTTCGCCCACGTCCACAAGGCCGGCCGCCCGACGACCGAGATCATCGCCGAGCTGGTTGAGCAGATCGTGCGCGGCTTCCCGTGGCCGAAGTCGATGACCTGGGGCCACGGCAAGCTGCGCTGGGTGCGGCCCCTGCAGCGCATCCTGTGCGTCTTCAACCGCGAGATCGTGCCGCTGGACATCGACGGCATCGTCGCCGGCGACCTCAGCGAAGGCCACCGCTTCATGGCCGAGACGCGGGTGTTCCGCGCCCGCGACTTCGACGAATACCACGAGGCGCTGGCCGGCCACTTCGTCGTGCTCGACGTCGAGGAGCGCAAGCAGCGCATCCTGGAGGGCGCCCGCACCCTGTGCTTCGCGCGTGGGCTGGAGCTGGTCGAGGACGAGGGCCTGCTGGATGAAGTCGCCGGCCTCGCCGAATGGCCGACCCCGATCCTCGGCGACATGGACCCGGCCTTCCTGACGCTGCCGCCGGAAGTCATCCGCACCTCGATGCGCACGCACCAGAAGTACTTCGCCGTCCGCAGGCCGGGCGAGGCGGGGCTGGCGCCGCACTTCCTGGTGGTCAGCAACAACGCCGCCCCGGACGGCGGCGCCGAGATCGCCCGCGGCAACGCCAAGGTGCTGTCCTCGCGCCTTAGCGACGCACGATTCTTCTGGGCCGAGGACGTGAAGGAGGGCTTCGAGCCCTGGCTGAAGAAGCTGGAGGGCGTGACGTTCCACGCGAAGCTCGGGACCATGGCCGAGCGGGTCGACCGCATCGTCGCCCTGGCCCGCGAGATCGCGCCGCTCGTCGGCGCCGATCCCGACAAGGCCGCCGAGGCCGCGCGCCTCGCCAAGGCCGACCTCGCCAGCCAGATGGTCGGCGAGTTCCCGGAACTGCAGGGGATCATGGGCGGCTACTACGCGCGCAACCTCATTGCGTCCTTCGACACGCCGTCTTCGACGGCTGCTCAGGATGACGTGGGTGGGGAGGCCCAAACTCCACGTCATGGTGAGCAGCCACGCAGTGGCGTGTCGAACCACGCAGTGACTCTCGACGCCGAGATCGCCGACGCCGTCCGCGACCACTACCGCCCGCAAGGCCCCGGCGACGCCGTCCCGACCGCCCCGCTGAGCGTGGCCGTGGCGCTGGCCGACAAGCTGGACACCCTGGTCGGCTTCTTCGCCATCGACGAGAAGCCGACGGGGAGCAAGGATCCCTATGCGCTCCGCCGCGCTGCGCTCGGCGTGATCCGTACCATCCTGGAAGGCGGAGTCCGCCTGCGCCTGCTCAAGGTGCTGACTGCGCAGTGGAGCGAGGTCGATAAGTCGCGGCAAAAGGTGGAGGGCGTGGGCTGGTCGAGCATGCCCATCCACGATGCCGACGGCATTCGCAAAGAAGCGCATGATCTCCTCGCCTTCTTCGCCGACCGCCTGAAGGTCGCGCTGAAGGATCAGGGCAAGCGGGGCGATCTCGTCGATGCCGTCTTCGCCCTCGGCGACGACGATCTCGTGCGCATCGTCGCCCGCGTCGAGGCCCTGAGCAGCTTCCTCGCCACCGACGACGGCGCCAACCTGCTGGCCGGGTACAAGCGCGCGGCCAACATCCTCAAGGCCGAGGAGAAGAAGGGGCCGCTGCCCACCGGCGCGCCGTCGAAGGTCGCTGAGCCGGCGGAGGAGGGGGCGCTGTTTGCGGCGCTGGAAACCCTGTCGCCGAGGCTCGACGCGGCGCTCGCCGCCGAGGACTTCACCGGCGCCATGTCCGCGCTGGCCGCCCTGCGCGCTCCGGTCGACGCCTTCTTCGACAAGGTGCTGGTCAACAGCGACGTTCCGGCGGAACGCGAGAACCGCCTGCGCCTTCTGCAGCAGGTCCAGGGCGCGATGGGCCGCGTGGCGGACTTCTCGCTGGTGACGGGGTGACGAACTGAAGCCCTCCTCCTCAATGGAGGAGGGTTGGGTGGTGGTGGTGGATGTGCTGAGCCGGTGGAAGGGCTCAACTGGCTCGGAGCCACCGGGGCTTCCCCGGAAGCGCCGCGGCCACACCACCATCCCCGGCCCTTCCTCCATCGAGGAGGAAGGGGGGACTGAGGCGGCCCTTCCTCGATCGAGGAGGAGGGGAGAGGTAAAGTGGAACTGAGGACGGACTGCTTATGGCTGACACCCTGACCACCACCCGCTGGGTCTACTCCTTCGGAGGCGGCGGCGCCGACGGCGACGCCTCGATGAAGAACCTGCTGGGCGGCAAGGGCGCCAACCTGGCCGAGATGGCCACGCTGGGCCTGCCGGTGCCGCCGGGCTTCACCGTCACCACCGAGGCCTGCGTCCACTACTATTCGAACGGCAAGCAGTACCCGGCCGAGCTCGCCGCCCAGGTCGACGCCGGCCTTCGCAAGGTCGAGGAGATCACCGGCAAGCGCTTCGGCGACAGCGCCAATCCGCTGCTGGTCAGCGTCCGCTCGGGCGCCCGCGCCTCGATGCCGGGGATGATGGACACGGTCCTGAACCTCGGCCTGAATGACGAGACGGTTCAGGGGCTTGCGAAGCTTTCCGGAGACGAGCGCTTCGCCTTCGACAGCTACCGCCGCTTCATCCAGATGTACTCGAACGTGGTGCTCGACCTCGACCACCACATGTTCGAGGAGATCCTCGACGACCACAAGGACAGCCTCGGCGTCACCGTCGATACGGCCCTGACCGCCGACAACTGGAAGGCCGTGGTCGGCGACTACAAGAAGGCCGTCGAGCGTGAGCTGGGTCGGCCCTTCCCGCAGGATCCGCAGGAGCAGCTGTGGGGCGCGATCGGCGCCGTCTTCGCCAGCTGGATGAACGACCGGGCCAAGTTCTACCGTCGCATGCACGACATCCCCGAGGCCTGGGGCACGGCGGTGAACATCCAGTCGATGGTGTTCGGCAACATGGGCGAGACCAGCGCCACGGGCGTCGCCTTCACCCGCAACCCGTCGACCGGCGACAACCGGCTGTACGGCGAGTTCCTGATCAACGCGCAGGGCGAGGACGTCGTCGCCGGCATCCGCACGCCGCAGTCGCTGACCAAGGTGGCGCGCGAGGAGATGGGCGACACGGCCCCCTCGATGGAAGAGGCGATGCCCGGGGTGTTCGCCCAGTTCCGCGACGTGGCCGCCCGGCTCGAGAGCCACTACCGCGACATGCAGGACGTCGAGTTCACGGTCGAGCAGGGCCGCCTCTGGATGCTGCAGACCCGCAACGGCAAGCGCACCGCCAAGGCGGCGCTGAAGATCGCGGTCGAGATGGCCGCCGCCGGGGTCATCACCCGCGAGGAGGCCGTCGCCCGCGTCGAACCGGCCGCGCTCGACCAGCTGCTGCACCCGACCATCGATCCCTCTGCCGAGCGCAACGTCATCGCCAAGGGCCTGCCCGCCAGTCCCGGCGCCGCCACCGGCAAGGTCGTGTTCGACGCCGACGAGGCCGAAAAGCTCGGCTCCGCCGGCGAGGCCGTCATCCTGGTCCGCGAGGAGACTTCGCCCGAGGACATCCACGGCATGCACGCCGCCCGCGGCATCATCACCGCCCGCGGCGGCATGACCAGCCACGCCGCCGTGGTGGCGCGCGGCATGGGCCGTCCCTGCGTCTCCGGGGCCGGCGAGATCCAGATCTTCGAGCGCGACGGCCTGTTCCGCGCCCGCGGCCAGGAGTTCCGCGCCGGCCAGATCGTCACCATCGACGGCTCGACCGGCGAGGTGCTGGCCGGGTCGGTGAAGATGATCGAGCCCGAGCTGACCGGCGACTTCGCCCAGCTGATGGAATGGGCCGACGGCGTCCGCCGCCTGAAGGTCCGCGCCAACGCCGAAACGCCGCTCGACGCCCGGACGGCCCGCCAGTTCGGCGCCGAGGGCATCGGCCTGTGCCGCACCGAGCACATGTTCTTCGATGACACCCGGATCGCCGCCGTGCGCGAGATGATCCTGGCCGACGACGAGGCCGGCCGCCGCGCGGCGCTGGCCAAGATCGCGCCGTTCCAGAAGGCCGACTTCGTCGAGCTGTTCACGATCATGGAAGGCCTGCCGGTCACGGTCCGCCTGCTCGACCCGCCGCTGCACGAGTTCCTGCCGCACAGCGAGGCCGACCTCGCGGCCGTGGCCGAGGCCACGGGCCTCGACGCCGCCAAGCTGATGCGCCGCGCCCGCGAGCTGCACGAGACCAACCCGATGCTCGGCCACCGCGGCTGCCGCCTCGGCGTCTCCTATCCCGAGATCTACGAAATGCAGGTCCGCGCGATCATGGAGGCGGCCTGCGAGATCGCGAAGGCCGGCAAGCCCGCGCCGGTGCCGGAAATCATGCACCCGCTCGTCGCCAAGGGCGAGGAGATGAAGTACCTGCGCGACCTGACCGACCGCACGGCGAAGGCCGTGCTGGCCGAACAGGGCGTGGAGCTGGAGTACCAGGTCGGCACCATGATCGAGCTGCCCCGCGCCGCCCTGCGGGCCGCCGACCTCGTCGAGGCGGGGGCGGAGTTCTTCAGCTTCGGCACCAACGACCTGACCCAGACGACGTTCGGCATCAGCCGCGACGACGCCGGCAAGTTCCTCAGCGCCTACATCGACAAGGGCATCTTCGAGAAGGACCCGTTCGTCAGCCTCGACCAGGACGGCGTCGGCGACCTCGTCCGGCTGGCCGCCGAACGCGGCCGCGCCGCGCGGCCGGGCGTCAAGCTCGGCATCTGCGGCGAGCATGGCGGGGACCCCGCCTCGATCCACTTCTGCGAGACGGTCGGCCTCGACTACGTCAGCTGCTCGCCCTTCCGCGTGCCGATCGCCCGACTGGCGGCGGCCCAGGCGGCGCTGAACAAGACATAGTCGCGGCTTCCCCTCACACTTGGGAGAGGCTTGCCTGCGCCGGGCATTCAGGCACGCTCCCCCGATGCCCGCCACCCTCGTCACCCCCGCCGCCGAGCACCTGCCGTCCTACGTCGAGGCGCTCGAACGCGGCTGGTCGCCGGACAACACCGCCGGCGGGGAGGCGACGCGGCGGCGGTTCCTCGAACGGATCGCGCAGGACCCGGCCGCCTTCCTCGCCTCGATGGACGACCGCGAGGCGAAGGGGCCGGACATCGTCCTGCCTGACGGCCAGGCGGTGAAGCGGCTGCCGGGTTTCAATCGCTGGATGTGGGACGGCGACTTCGTCGGCTCGATCGGCCTGCGCTGGTCGCCGGGGACAGAGGCGCTTCCGCCTCACGTCCTCGGCCATGTCGGTTACGCGGTCGTGCCGTGGGCGCGGGGCCGGGGCCACGCCACCGCCGCGCTAGGCGCCCTGCTGCCGCTGGCGGCGGAGACGGGCCTGCGCTGGATCGAGCTGACCACCGACCCGGACAACGTCGCCTCGCACCGTGTGATCGTCGCCAACGGCGGCCGGCTGCTCGGCCCGTTCACCAAGCCCGCGGCCTATGGCGGCGGCGAGGGCCTGCGCTGGCGGATCGACCTCTAGACCACCGCGCCGAACAGCAGCCCGACGCCGGCGGTGACCGCCATCGCCAGCGCCCCCCAGAAGGTGACCCGCACGGTGGCCTTGAGCATGTCGGCGCCGCCGGCCCTGGCGCCGACCGCGCCGAGCACCGCGAGGAAGACCAGCGACGCCGCCGCCACGGCGGGGCTGACCCAGGCCATGGGGGTGAGCGCCAGCACCAGCATCGGCGCCGCCGCGCCGGCCGCGAAGGTCGCCGCCGAGGTCAGGGCGGCCTGCACGGGCCGGGCGGTGCTCATGTCGGAGATGCCGAGTTCGTCCCGGGCGTGGGCGGCCAGCGCGTCACGCGCGGTCAGCTGCGTCGCGACCTGCCGGGCCAGGGCCTCGTCGAGGCCGCGCGAGACGTAGATGCCGGTCAGTTCCTCCAGCTCGGCCTCGGGCTGGTCGGCCAGCTCCCGCGTCTCGCGGGCGATGTCGGCCCGCTCGGTGTCGGACTGCGAGCTGACGGAGACGTACTCCCCCGCGGCCATCGACATCGCGCCGGCGGCCAGGGCGGCCATCCCGGCGACGATCGCCTCGCCCTTGCCCGAGGAGGCCGCGGCGACGCCGAGAACCAGGCTGGCCGTCGAAACGATGCCGTCGTTGGCCCCGAGCACGGCCGCCCGAAGCCAGCCCACGCGCTCCACGAGATGCGCCTCGCGGTGGGTGATGAACCGTGCCATGCCGTTCCTCCGTGATGCGCCGACTGTGGCGTCATCGGGACGGCGAGTCCTTGCGCTTCGTCAATTCGCCTCAGGCCCGCCGCATCATCGCCAGCGCGTTGAGGGCGAAGTCGATGTCTTCGGGCGTGTTGCGGAGGCTGGGCGTCAGGCGCACATGCCGCGTCGCATACGGCGCCGCCGAGCCGATCACCCGCTGGTTGCGCAGCCGCCGGACCACGCCGTCGGCGGACAGCCCGGCGACGTCGAAGCTGACGATGCCGGCCGACAGCCGCGGATCGACCGGCGTGCGCAGGATGACGCCGGGGATCTGGCGCAGCCCGTATTTCAGCCGCGAGGCCAGCTCGTGCGTACGGGCCTGAATGTTGGCCTTGCCGATCCACTGGTGGAAGCCGAACGCCTCGGTCATTGCCCAGACGTGCTCGAAGGCCTTGAACCCGCCCGGCGTCATCCGCGCGCCGGTGGTCGGACCCGGATCGTAGTTGCCGAGCCAAGCCCCGTAAGCGTTGGGCGCCAGGAAGCTCGGCACCGTCGGCGTCACCCGCGACCAGCCATAGTCGGTGCCCAGGATCACGCCCGTACCGCGCGGCCCGAACAGCCACTTGTGGCAGCCGGCCATCAGGAAGTCGCAGCCGAGCTCGGGCAGGGTGGTGTTCTCGACGCCGAAGCCGTGCACGCCGTCGACGCAGAACAGCACCCGGTCGCGCTCGTTGCGCATCGCGTTGATCGGCGCCAGCGCGGCCGCGATCTCGCGGATCGGCAGCTTCATGCCGGTCGAGGAATGCACCCAGGTCAGGGCGAGCACCCGGGTCTCCGGCCGGATGTTGCCGATGATTCGCCCGACGATCTGCTCGACAGTGGCCGTCGCGGCCTGGTCGTAGAGGCTGATCTTGCGCACCGATCCGCCGCCCTTCTGGGCCGCCAGCCGCAGGGACTCGTGGGTCACGTAGTAGTCGTGGACGGTGGTCAGCGCCTCCTGGCCGTAGCGCAGGCCGACGCCGGCGTAGACCAGGGCCACCGAGGTGGTGGTGTTCTCCGTCAGCGCCACGTTGTCGGCCTTGACGCCGAAGTAGGCGCCGGCGGCGGCGCGGGCTGCGTTCTGCAGCGGCCGGTTGCGGGATTCCAGATAGAGCACCGGCGAGCGGTCGAGGCCGTCCCGGTGCCGGGCGATGGCGTCGCGGACGACGCGCGGGTTCGAGGCGAACAGCATCGCCGACAGGTCGACCATGCTCCAGTCCATCGCGAACTGCGCCCGGACCCGGGCCCAGTCCGGTCCGCCCGCGGCGTAGGTCGGCGGCTGCATCGGCGGCTCGACGAGCGTCGGATCGCCGGGATGGAAGTCCGGATCGTCGTAGGGGAGCGCCTCCGTCGCCGGCGGCGGTTCCTGCGCGGCGGCCCTCGTCCCCAGCGCGCCCATGGCCAGTCCGGCGCCGGCCAGCAGCCGTCTGCGGTCCAGCGCCGCGCGGTCGTCACCCGTCTGGTCGGCCATGCAGCCCCCGTGTCCCGTCGCCATTGTCCACGGATGGGCGGCGGCGACACCTCCGTTCAAGCGACGCGAGAATCACGCGGGCGACGCTGATCCGCCAGATGATTTACGTCGTAAGCGGCAAAAGCCCGGAGCGTCCGATGCCGATCGACCTCGCCCTGCGCGCCGCCTATGCGCTGAACATCGTCATTCTCACGCCCGTGGTCCTGGCCATGGTCGGTCCCCGCGCCGGCCCGGCGATGGCGGCCTTCGAGGGCAAGGTCGGGGAGTCGCCGGGCCTGCGGCTGCTGGTCGCCAGCCTCTGGTTCGCGATCTGGGTCTGCTCCCTGATCGGCGTGTGGCTGCCGCGGCCGCTGTGGCCGATCCTGCTGCTGCAGGTGATCTACAAGGCGTCCTACCTGCTGGTCTTCGTCTGGCCGCTGGTCCGCGCCGAGGGGATCGGCGCCGCGCCGCTGGGCGTGTCGGCCAGCTTCCTGCTCATCGTGGCCGTCTGGCCGTTTCTCCTCGCCGCCCTGTGGCGGGCGTCAACCTGACCGCGATTTCACCTGACATCCCCGGCCGCTCATGGCCTCCTCGTCCCGCACAGGGGAGGGGAGGCCCATGGCCGTCAACCAGTCGATCGATCCGGCCGCCGAGACGGCCCGCTACCTCGCGACGCTGCCGCCGGAGGTCCATGACAAGGCCACGGCCTATACCCAGGGCGGCCACTGGCTGCTGCTCTGGGGCCTGGTCGCGTCCGTCGCCGTCGCCTGGCTGATCATCCGCTCCGGCGTGCTGGTCCGGATCCGGTCGGCCGTCGAGAGGACCCGGCCGCGACCGCTGGTGGCCTCGCTGGCCGTTCTGCCCGTCGCCCTGCTGGCCGAGGCGTTGCTGGGCCTCCCGTGGTCGGCCTACAGCGGCTGGTTCCGCGAGAAATCCTACGGCATGACCGACCAGCCGTTCGGCGATTGGCTCGGAGAGGCGGCGCTGGGCGGCGCGATCGGCCTCGTCGCCACCACCCTGCTGATGCTGGCCGTCTACGCCCTCATCCGCCGCTCGCCGAAGCGCTGGTGGCTCTGGGCGAGCGGGGTGACGGCGAGCTTCATGGTCGTCGCCATGCTGCTGGCCCCGATCTACATCCTGCCCCTGTTCAACACCTACACGCCGGCGCCGGACGGTCCGGTCCGCGACTCGATCGTCGCCATGGCCCGGGCGAACGGCGTGCCGTCGGACAAGATCTACGTCTACGACGGCTCGAAGCAGTCGAACCGCTACACCGCCAATGTCACCGGCCTGTTCGGCTCGGCCCAGGTCAACATGAGCGACACCATGTTCCGGGCCGGCGCCGATCTCGCGGAGGTCCGGGCGGTCGTGGGGCACGAGATGGGCCATTACGCCCGCCAGCATATCCTGTGGTTCGTCGGGGTCTTCGCAGTCCTGCTGGTGGCGGGATTCTGGCTGCTGGACCGCCTGTTCCCGGCGGCCTGCCGGCTGCTCGGGGCCCGGGACGTGAAGGGGCTCGCCGACCCGGCGGGCTACCCGGTGTTCTCGCTGCTGCTGTCGGTGCTGTTCCTGCTGGCCACACCGGTGACCAACAGCCTGACCCGCATCACCGAGACCGACGCCGACAACTTCTCGCTCCAGGCCGCCAATGAGCCGGACGGCCTCGCCCGGGCTCTGGTCAAGACCGTCGAGTACCGCGCCGCCACCCCCGGACGGCTCGAGGAGATCCTGTTTTACGACCATCCCTCGGTCAGCCGCCGGATCGAGAACGCGATGCGGTGGAAGGCGTCGCACGCGCCCGCGGCGACGGGCCCCGCCAAGGGCAACTAGCGGCGCGGGCCTCCGGACGGCTAGAAGGGGCTCATGAACACGCCCGAGACTCTCGTCGCCGCCGCGCGCGCCGGCGACGCCGCCGCCCAGGAGCAGGTCGCCCTCGCCTTCGAGGAGAGCGGCTCGCCCGCGGACGCCTTGAGCTGGCTGACACTGGCGGCCCGCCAGCGGCGGGCCTCCGCCGTCGCCCGGCTGGGCCTGTGGGAACTGGTCGGCTACGCCCTGCCGCAGAACCCGGCCGGCGGGGTCGAGAAGATCGTCGGCGCGGCGCGCACCGGCGACCTGTTCGCGCTGCACGTCGCCTCGGTCGTGCATGCCGGCGGAATCGGCACGCGACGCGACCTCGGCCAGGCGATCGTCTGGCTGGTGGCCATGGCCGAGCGCGGGGACGCCCGCGCCGCCTGCCAGCTCGGCCTGCTCGCCCGCTCGGGGCCGGCGCTGGCCATGGCCGCGCAGTGGGGCTCGCATTGCGCCGAGCTGTTCCTGAATGGCCGCGGCGGCGACACCGCGATGCTCGACTGGCAGCAGGTCGCCTCGGCGATCGACCTGTCGGCGTTCGCGAGGCCGTTCCACAAGCACCAGGATCGCACCGATCCCAACGTCTGGATGCTCGACGGCCTGCTCGAGCCCTGGCTGTGCGACTACGTCATCGCCATGTCCGCCCCGGTGCTGACGCTCGGCAAGGTGCTGGACGACACGGGCTCGGAGACGGTCAGCGAGGAGCGCACCAACACGGTCATGCACTTCGGCCTGGTCGACAGCGACGTCATCCTCGAGCTGATCAGCGCCCGGCTCGCCGCCGCCGCCGAAATGCCGCCGGAAAACGGCGAGGCTCTGGGTGTGCTGCATTACGCGACCGGCGAGGTCTACAAGCCGCACGTCGACTACATCCCCGAGACGCTGCCGAACGCCCCGATCCTGGAGCGGCTCGGCCAGCGGGTGCGGACCCTGCTGGTCTATCTCAACGACGGCTTCGAGGGCGGCGCGACCGAGTTCCCGCACCTGAAGGTCGGCTACAAGCCGCCGCGCGGCTGCGGCCTGATCTTCGACAGCGTCAAGCCGGACGGCTCGGTCGACCCGATGAGCCTGCACGTCGGGGCGCCGCCCACCTCCGGCCAGAAGTGGGCGATCTCGAAGTGGTTCCGCAGCAAGGCCCTGCGGCCCGGCGAGAACGGCTGAGCCGCTACCGCTTCCGGACGAACACCGTACCGGCCGAATAGCCGGCGCCGAACGAGCAGATCAGGCCGGTCTCGCCCGGCCGGAAGTCGTCATTGGTCTTGTGGAAGGCGATGATCGAGCCGGCGCTCGAGGTGTTGGCGTACTCGTCCAGGATGATGACGTTCTCGCCCGGCGCCGGGTCGCGGCCCAGCACCTTGCGGCCGATCATCTCGTTCATGTTGATGTTGGCCTGGTGCAGCCACATCCGCTTAAGGGCGGTGGTGTCGACGCCGATGTCGGCGGCATGCTCGAGGATCATCTCGCTGACCATCGGCACCACCTCGCGGAACACCTTGCGGCCCTCCTGGACGAACAGCTTGTCCTTCGCGCCGATCCCCTCGGGAGCCGCCCGGTTCAGGAAGCCGAAGTTGTTGCGGATGTTGTTCGAGAACTGCGTCTTCAGCCGCGTGCCGAGGATTTCCCAGCCGTCCGTCGCATCCTCCGCCCGCTCGACGATCACGGCCGTGGCCACGTCGCCGAAGATGAAGTGGCTGTCGCGGTCGCGGAAGTTCAGGTGGCCGGAGCAGATCTCGGGATTGACCATCAGCACCGCCCTGGCCGAGCCGGTGGCGATGAAGTCGGCCGCCGTCTTGATCCCGAAGGTGGCGCTGGAGCAGGCGACGTTCATGTCGAAGGCGAAGCCGCCGATGCCCAGCGCCTGCTGCACCTCGATCGCCATCGCCGGATAGGCGCGCTGCATGTTGGAGGCGGCGCAGAGGACCGCGTCGATCTCGCTCGCCGGCTTGCCCCAGCGCTCGATCGCCTGGCGCGCCGCCTTGACGGCGATCTCGGCGAGGACCGACAGCTCCTCGTTGGGACGCTCCGGAATACGCGGGGTCATCACCTCGGGATCGAGGATGCCGGCCTTGTCGATCACGAAGCGCGACTTGATTCCCGACGCCTTCTCGATGAACTCGGGGGAGGAGGGCGCCAGCGCCTGCACGTCGCCGGCCGCGATGGCGGCGGCGTTGTCGGCGTTGAACCGCTCGACATAGGCGTTGAAGCTGTCGACCAGCTCGGCGTTTGAGATCCTCTGGTCGGGCGTGAAGAGCCCGGTTGCGGCGATGACGGCCTGATGCACGGTGGCGATGTCCCGACGATGGGCCGCGGCGGTTGTGACGCGCGGCGTTATCTTGCTTCAGCCCGTTAGATAGCACGCCCGGCCGCTACGTCAGCCCGCCTGCGCGCCTGTGGCGCTGGGGCCACGCAACAATCGCGCCTCATTCCGAGCCATGAACCGTCCTTTCGCGGCCGCGTTTGGCTCCTACCGCAGGACAGCTGGGGAGCTGGAAAAGCGTCAAGGAGACTATGACGATGAAATCTCTCGTGATCGCGGCCTCGGCCGCCGTGCTGTCGCTGGCCGCCGTCCCGGCGGTCGTCCAGGCCCAGGACGTCTACGGCACGATCGGCTACGCCGGCGTCGACGCCGAGGGCGCCAACCTCGGCGCGCTGCAGGGCCGGCTGGGCTACAAGTTCAACCCCTACCTCGCCGTGGAAGGCGAAGCGGCGTTCGGCGTCAACGACGACACCGTCTCCGGCGTCGATGTCGAGATGAAGCATGAAGTGGGCGTGTTCGGCGTGGTCAATGCGCCGGTCTCGCCGCAGTTCGATCTCTTCGCCCGGGTCGGCTACACCGGCGCCAGCTTCGACACCTCGCTCGGCGAGGCCGACACCGATGGCTTCGCCTACGGCGTCGGGGGGCAGTTCAACTTGACGGAAAAGGACGGCGTCCGGCTCGACTGGACCCGCCATGACCACGACGATCTGGAAGCAGACGTCTGGTCGATCGGCTACGCGCGTAAGTTCTAATTTCGCAACAGGGTCGAAGGAACCGCGGGGAACCCCTCCTTTCGGAGGGGTTTTCTATTGTGACGGTTCAGAAACACCGGTACGCCAGACCACGCGTCCAAGTAGGGGCGCGAGAAAGACAATAACCTCTGGGGGACTACCCATGAAAAAGATGCTTGTTGCGGCGGCCGCGGCCGGCGCCCTGTTCGGTCTGCCCGCCCTGGCTCATGCCGAGGCGCAGGTCTACGGCACGGTCGGCTACGCCAACCTCGACGTCGACCCGGTGAACCTCGGCGCGATCCAGGGCCGCCTGGGCGTGCAGTTCAACCCGTACATCGCCGTCGAAGGCGAAGCGGCCTTCGGCATCCAGGACGATGAGATCGCCGGCGTCAGCGTCGAGCTGAAGCACGAAATCGCCGCCTTCCTGGTCGGCAAGGTGCCGGTCTCCGAATCGGTGAACCTGTTCGCCCGCGTCGGCTACTCTTCGAACGAGATCGAAGTGGCCGGCGCCGGCGTCAGCGGCGACGGCTTCGCGTACGGCGTCGGCGGTGAAGCGTTCTTCACGGCCAATGACGGCGTCCGTCTCGACTGGACCAAGCACGACGCCGACGGCGCCGACGCCGACGTCTGGTCGATCGGCTACGTCCGCAAGTTCTAGGACGTTCCGTCGCGTCACCTGACGCACGGAGGACACAGTGGGCCCTCTTCCGGAGACGGAAGGGGGCTTTTCTGTTTGTGGCGGGGCGTCGCAACGCTAAGGCGAGTCAACTGGTCCGGATACGGAACGGATTTAACCTACTGGGGGCTACTGAATATGAAGACCATCGCGATCGCGGCCGCCGCCGCGTGCGCCTTGCTGGCCGCGCCGGCCGTGGCGTCGGCTGAGACCTCGTTCTACGGCTCGGTCGGCTACACCAACGTCGCCGTCGAACAGATCGACGTGAACCTGGGCATGATCCAGGCGCGCGGCGGTCTGGCGCTGAACGACTACATCGCGTTCGAGGCCGAGCTGGGCTTCGGCGTCTCCGACGACACGCTCGCCGGCGTGAAGGTCGAGATGGAGCGCCAGTACGGCGCCTACGTCGTGGTCAAGGCGCCGGTCGCCGACCGCATCAGCGCGTTCGGCCGCCTCGGCTACGCCGACTACGAGATCAAGGCCACGGCCGGCGGCGCCACCGCCTCGGGCGAAGGCAACGCGGCCGTCTTCGGCCTCGGCGTCGAGGGCGAGATCACCGAGAAGGACGCTGTCCGCGCCGAGTTCGGCCGTTTCGGCGACGACGCCAACGTCTGGTCGCTGTCCTACGTCCGCCGCTTCTAGTCGCCCGGCCCCTTCGGGGGTGCGACGACAGGTCAGGCCCTCTCCCGGCGACGGGGGAGGGCTTTTCTGTTGACGCCGCGACGCGCCGGTGGACACTCCGGCCCCGGGGAGAAGGCGAACGCCGTGGAAGACCTGTATGTCCTGATCGGCTCGGCCGTGGCCGTGGGCCTGATGGTCGCCGTGGCTGCCTGGGCGCGGATCGCGCGCCCGACAGCGCCGCTGGACGCCGCCTCGGCCCGCGCGCTGCTGGCGGCCGAATTCCCCGACCGGTCGCCGACCTTCACCTGGATCTCGGCCGACGGCGCCGGCCTGGTGGCCCGCGACGGCGACCAGGCGCTGGTGCTCTACCGGCTCGGCGACTCCTGGGTGGCCCGGACGCTGCGCTGGGAGGACGCCCTCGCGGCGCCGGTTCGTGGCGGCGTCGTGCGCCTGGCGCTGCGTGATCCGGCCGCGCCGGTCGCCAGGCTGGCGGTCAGCGGGGTGAACCCCTGGCCGCCCCAACCCTCCGACGAGGCCATCGCCGCATGACGCTCGACCCGATCAAGCCCGCGTTCGACCCTGTGACCTGGGCGATCCCGGTATTCGTCGTCACCATCCTGCTCGAGATCGTCCTCGGCCGCCTCGGCAAGGCGAAGGCGGCCTATGAGGCCCGGGACACCGCCACCTCTCTGGCCATGGGCCTGGGCAGCACCATCTTCGGCGGTCTGACGGCGGCGGCCGTGGCGGGCGTCAGCATCTGGGTCTGGCAGAACCACCGGCTGTTCGACATTCCGATGACCGCCTGGTGGGCCTGGGCGGCGATCTTCTTTGCGGAGGATCTCACCTACTACTGGTTCCATCGCCTGGCGCACGAGCGGCGGTTCTGGTGGGCCAGCCACGTGAACCACCACAGCTCCCAGCACTACAACCTCGCCACCGCCCTGCGGCAGACCTGGACGGGCGGGGTCTCCGGCACCTGGCTGCTGTGGCTGCCGCTGGCGCTGATCGGCTTTCCGCCGGCCATGATCGCCATCCAGAAGGGGATCAGCCTCGTCTACCAGTACTGGATCCACACCGAGGCCATCCACCGTCTGCCGCGCTGGTTCGAGGCGGTGTTCAACACGCCGTCGCACCACCGCGTGCACCATGCCCGCAATCCCCGCTACCTCGATGCCAACTACGCCGGCATCCTGATCATCTGGGACCGCCTGTTCGGCACCTTCATTGCCGAGGACGACAAGGAGCCGCCGCGCTACGGCCTCGTTCACAATCTCGGCGACTTCAACATCCTGCGGGTGGCGTTCCACGAGTGGATCGGCATTGGCAGGGACCTCGCGGGCTCCCGCTCGCTGCGCGAGGTCGCCGGCTACCTGTTCGGGCCGCCAGGCTGGAGCCCGGACGGCTCGCGCGACACTTCGCACAGCCTGAAGGCCAGGTGGAAGGCGCGGGAGGAGGCCAAGGCCGCCGAGGCTCCGGAGCAGATCGCGGCCGAGTAGCGGCCCTGGCGCGGTCCGCTTATCGGCGCCCGATAACGGGTCCAGAAGGGCAACCTGCACCAACAGACATCCAGGCAGGATCAGCACTCGACCTTCACAGGCGAAAGCCTCGTGCGGCGGCGAGACTGTGGCCGCCCTAGTCGCGCGCCAGCGG
>CALKHU010000206.1 GCA_937991555.1 uncultured Caulobacter sp. | reverse complement strand
CCCACCGCGCCGCTGCCCGGCGCGGCTCCGGCGGCGCCGCCGGCCGGCCAGGCGCCGACGCAGTAACGAGACAGAACCGCGTTCGTTCGAACCAAGGGGCGCCGATCTCGAATCGGCGCTAATCTGGATTCCCATGGCCCGGTACATCTTCATCACCGGCGGCGTGGTTTCCTCTTTGGGAAAAGGTCTCGCGTCCGCCGCCCTCGGCGCGCTCCTGCAGGCTCGCGGCTACAAGGTCCGCCTGCGCAAGCTCGACCCCTATCTGAACGTCGATCCCGGGACGATGAGCCCGTACCAGCACGGCGAGGTCTTCGTGACCGACGACGGCGCGGAGACGGATCTCGATCTCGGCCACTACGAGCGGTTCACGGGCGTCAACGCCTCGCGCGCCGACAACATCACCACCGGCCAGATCTACAAGACGATCATCGAGAAGGAGCGGCGAGGGGACTACCTCGGCGCCACCGTGCAGGTCATTCCGCACGTCACCAACGAGATCAAGGCCTTCGTCCTGAGCCCCGCCGTCGACGAAAATGGCGACGAGGCTGACTTCGTGCTGGTCGAGGTCGGCGGCACGGTCGGCGACATCGAGGGCCTGCCGTTCTTCGAGGCGATCCGCCAGCTGCGCCAGGACCTGCCGCGCGGCGACAGCTGCCATCTGCACCTCACGCTGCTGCCGTTCATCAAGACGGCCGGCGAGATGAAGACCAAGCCGACGCAGCATTCGGTGAAGGAGCTGCGCTCGATCGGCATCCAGCCGGACATCCTGCTCTGCCGCTGCGAGCAGCCGATCCCGCAGGACGAGAAGCGCAAGATCGGGCTGTTCTGCAACGTCCGCCCCAGCGCCGTCATCCAGGCGATGGACAGCTCATCGATCTACGCGGTGCCGCTGGACTACCACGAGCAGGGCCTCGACCGCGAAGTGCTGGACGTCTTCGGCATCCGGGACGCCGCGCCGCCGGACCTTTCGCGCTGGCGCGAGATCGACCGGATCACGACCAATCCCGACGGCGAGGTCACCGTGGCCGTGGTCGGCAAGTACACGGTGCTGAAGGACGCCTACAAATCGCTGATCGAGGCGCTTCACCACGGCGGGGTCGCCAACAAGGTGAAGGTCAACCTCGACTGGGTCGAAAGCGAGACCTTCGAGGGCGAGGACGGCGCGGCCGCGGCGCGGCTCGAGAATGCGCACGCCATCCTCGTGCCGGGCGGCTTCGGCGAACGCGGCGCCGAGGGCAAGATCCGGGCGGCCCAGTTCGCCCGCGAGCGCAACGTACCCTATTTCGGCATCTGCTTCGGCATGCAGATGGCGGTGATCGAGACCCTTCGGAACGTCGCCGGCGTCGCCGGCGCGTCGTCGACCGAGTTCGGCCCGGCCAGCGAGCCGGTCGTCGGCCTGATGACCGAGTGGACGCAGGGCAACGAGCGGGTCGAGCGAAAGGAAGGCGACGACCTCGGCGGCACGATGCGCCTGGGCGCCTACGAGGCCCTTCTGACGCCGGGTTCGAAGGTCGCCGGCATCTACGGCTCGACCGACATCTTCGAGCGTCACCGGCACCGCTACGAGGTCAACACCGCCTACTGCGAGCGCATGGAGGCCGCGGGCCTGAAGCTGACCGGCCGGTCGCCGGACGGCGTGCTGCCCGAGATCGTCGAGCGGCCGGACCATCCCTGGTTCATCGGCGTGCAGTTCCATCCGGAGCTCAAGAGCCGCCCCTTCGCGCCGCACCCGCTGTTCGCCAGCTTCATCGCCGCGGCGCTGGAGCAGAGCCGGCTCGTCTGACCGGTCGCCGGCCGTGGAGATCGTCACCGAACGCCTGAGACTGCGGCCCGCGCGGCTCCCCGACGCCGACGACCTGCACGCCGTCTTCTCCGATCCGCGGGCGATGGCCTACTGGTCCAGCCTGCCGCACGAAAGCCTCCGCCAGACGGAGGACTGGGTCGCCTCGATGGTCGAGGCCGGCGGGACGGGGCCCTGCCTGGACTTCATCATCGAGTTCGAGGGGCGCGCGGTCGGCAAGGCCGGGTTCTGGTCGCCGCCGGAGATCGGCTACATCCTCCACCCGGCGCTCTGGGGCCGGGGACTGGCGCGCGAAGCGGTCGAGGCCGTGATTCGGCATGGATTCGAGGTCGGCGGTCTGGACGAGATCCGGGCCGACGTCGATCCGCGCAACGCCGCCTCGCTCGGGCTGCTCGAAAGGCTGGGCTTTGTCCGGACCGGGTTTGCGACCGGAACCTGGGAGATCGGCGGGGTGTTGCTGGACAGCGTCTATCTCTCGCTGAGACGTCCGGCGGCGCGGTCTTGAAGTCTCACGGCGTTTGAGGCATACACCCGCGCTCACGTGGCGGCCCACCCGGCCGCCGCAACCGTTTTCACGCCCTTAGGGGCGCGCCGACAAGCAAGAGTCACGAACCATGGCCGTTCCTAAGCGCAAAGTCTCTCCGTCCCGCCGCAACATGCGCCGCTCGCACCACGCCCTGGGCGCGAACAGCTACGTCGAGGACAAGGACACCGGCGAGCTGCGCCGTCCGCACCACGTCGACCTGAAGACCGGCATGTACCGCGGCCGTCAGGTTCTGACCCCGAAGGAAGACTAGTCCTTCAGCCTCGGCTGGAACTGAAACGCCGCCCGGTTCGCGCCGGGCGGCGTTTTCGCGTTCTGGGCTGTGCGTCCTTCGACACGGCCCTTCGGGCCTGCTCAGGATGACGTGGTCAGAAGGCTATCCATCTACGTCATGCTGAGCAGCGCCGCAGGCGCGTGTCGAAGCACGCCAGTGCGCTACTGCGTTCTTCCCCGCGCCTGGATGCCGGCGCGCCGCGCCTCGACCGCCTCGGGCGTCACCTTGCGGTTGTTCTCCGTCGAGCGGCGGGCCTCGATGGCCATGCCCTCGCCGAACGAGGCCGCGAACCCTTCGTCGATGATCGACTTGTAGAGGCTCAGGGTCTCGACCGGGATGGTCGCCATGTCGGCCGCCAGCTTCTTCGCCGTCGGCAGCAGCTCGGCGGCGGGAACGACGCGGTTGACCAGGCCCCAGTCGCAGGCGGTCTTCGCGTCGAGGAAGTTGCCGGTCAGGCTCAGTTCCTTGGCCCGGTAGATCCCGATCAGCCGCGACAGCTTCTGCGACAGGCCCCAGCCCGGCATGATGCCGACGCGGGCGTGGGTGTCGGCGAAGCGGGCGTTCTCCGACGCGATCAGCACGTCGCAGGCGAGCGCCACCTCGAAGCCGCCGGTGATGGCCACGCCGTTGATCGCCCCGATGACGGGCTTCCTGCAGAGCTCGATGGCCTTGACAGGGTTCTCGTCGGCGCCCTCGGCGTTGGCCGCCCCCATCGCGCCGGGCGTCGAGCCGAGCTCCTTGAGGTCGAGGCCCGCCGTGAAGGCGCGCTCGCCGGCGCCGGTCAGGATCACCACGCTGACCTCAGGGTCGGCGTCCAGCGCCACCATCGCTTTGTAGAGCTCGCTGCGCAGCGCCTTGGAGAGGGCGTTCATCGCCTCGGGGCGGTTCAGGGTGACGACGGCGATCCCGTCCGACTTCTCGACCAGCAGCATGGGGGCGCTCCTCTTGTTTGACCGGAGCGATGGGACAGGGCCGTAGGGGCAGTCAAGGCCGTGCGTCCTTCGACACGCCGCTTCGCGGCTGCTCAGGATGACGCTGGGTGGAAGGCTACTGTCCACGTCATGGTGAGCAGGCCCGCAGGGCCGTGTCGAACCACGCAGTGAGCCCCCTTCGGTTGCGATTCGCGGGGCGGAAGGCTATTCGAGCCGCGCCTTTGCCTCCGGAGCCCCCATGACCGAGATCGTCGACATCATCGCCCGCGAAATCCTCGACAGCCGGGGCAACCCGACGGTCGAAGTCGACGTGATCCTGGAAGACGGTTCGTTTGGCCGCGCCGCCGTACCTTCGGGCGCCTCGACCGGCGCCCACGAGGCGGTCGAGAAGCGTGACGGCGACAAGGGCCGCTACCTCGGCAAGGGCGTCGAGCAGGCGGTCGAGGCCGTCAACGGCGAGATCTACGACGCCTTGGCCGGCATCGACGCCGAGGACCAGCGCCGCGTCGACAGCCTGCTGATCGAACTCGACGGCACGAAGAACAAGTCGCGCCTCGGCGCCAACGCCATCCTCGGCGTGTCGCTGGCGACCGCCAAGGCGGCGGCCGTGGCGGCCGACCTGCCGCTCTACAAGTACGTCGGCGGCGTCTCCGCCCGCGTGCTGCCGGTGCCGATGATGAACATCATCAACGGCGGCGCCCACGCCGACAA
>CALKHU010000205.1 GCA_937991555.1 uncultured Caulobacter sp. | reverse complement strand
GGCTTCGAAGGCGGCCAGATGCCGCTGCACATGCGCATGCCCAAGCGCGGCTTCAACAACCCGTTCGCCAAGCAGCTGGTCGAAGTGAACTTCTGGCGCATCGAGCAGGCCATTGCGGCCGGCAAGCTGGACGCCAAGAAGGCCATCGACGCCGACGCCCTGCTGGCCGCCGGCGTCATCCGCCGCAAGAAGGACGGCGTCAGCCTGCTCGGCAAGGGCGAGCTGAAGTCGAAGCTCGACATCACCGTCTACCGCGCCTCCGCGTCGGCCAGGGCCGCGGTCGAGAAGGCCGGCGGCAAGCTGACCGTGACCCGCCCGGCCATGGCCGAAGCGGAAGCCTAGGCGACATAAGGGCGCGCGCCGGGTGACAACCCCCGGCGCCGTCCCTATTTGTGACGCTCACTGAAGAGTCGCGGGGAAGTCCATGGCCTCGGCCGCCGAGCAGCTAGCCGCCAATCTCAACTTCAGCGCCTTCCAGAAGGCGACGGAGCTGCAGAAGCGTATCGGGTTCACCCTGATCGCGCTGATCATCTACCGCCTCGGGACCTATGTTCCGATCCCCGGCATCGACGCCGCCCGCTACGCGGAAGCGTTCCAGCAGAGCAGCCAGACGATCCTGGGCCTGTTCAACACCTTCTCGGGCGGCGCCGTCGAGCGGATGGCCATCTTCGCCCTGAACGTGATGCCGTACATCTCGGCCTCGATCATCGTCCAGCTCCTCCAGACGGTCTATCCGCCCTGGGAGAAGCTGAAGAAGGAAGGCGGCGAGGCGGGCCGCAAGCAGCTGAACCAGTACACCCGCTACCTGACGGTGGCGCTGGCGATCGTGCAGTCGTTCGGCACCGCCATGGGCATGCGCGCCTACGCCTATGACCCGAGCGTCTTCTTCATCCTGTCGACGGTGGTCACCCTGACCGGCGGCACCATGTTCCTGATGTGGCTGGGCGAGCAGATCACCAGCCGCGGCGTCGGCAACGGCATCAGCATCCTGATCTTCGCCGGCATCGTCGCGGTCCTGCCGCGCAGCGTCTGGCAACTGTTCAGCCAGGCGCAGGTCGGCTCGATCTCGCCGATGGTCCTGTTCGGCCTGCTGGCCATGGCCATCGTGGTCGTGCTGTTCATCGTCTTCATGGAGCGCTCGCAGCGCCGGCTGCTGATCCAGTATCCCAAGCGCCAGCAGGGCAACCGGATGGTCGGCGGCGAGAACTCGTTCCTGCCGCTGAAGATCAACACCTCGGGCGTGATCCCGCCGATCTTCGCCTCGTCGCTGCTGCTGCTGCCGACGACGGTGATCCAGATGATGGCCGCCAACCCCAACCCGCCCGCCTGGATGGAATCGGTGCAGCCGGTGGTCGCCGCCCTGTCGCACGGCCAGCCGCTGTACATGGGCCTTTACGCGGCGCTGATCATCTTCTTCTGCTTCTTCTACACCTCGATCGTGTTCAATCCGGAAGAGACGGCGGAGAACCTGCGCAAGTACGGCGGCTTCATGCCGGGCATCCGCCCCGGCAAGAGGACGGCCGAGTACCTAGACTTCGTGCTGACCCGCCTGACCGTGATCGGCGCGGCCTACATCACGCTGGTCTGCCTGCTGCCGGAAATGCTCGTCTACCTGATGAAGGCGCCGGTCCAGGCCATGGCGCTCGGCGGCACCTCGATCCTGATCGTGGTCTCGGTGACGATGGACACCGTCGCCCAGATCCAGTCCCACCTGCTGGCGCACCAGTACGAGGGCCTGATCAAGAAGTCGAAGCTGCGCGGCGGCAAGCGCTAGTCGGGGAACAGAGGCCGGCCGCAAGAGCCGGGCGAGGGGAGAGAGCTGGTATGAACCTGATCCTGTTCGGTCCGCCGGGGAGCGGCAAGGGCACCCAGGCCAAGCGTCTGGTCGAGACTCGCGGCATGGTCCAGCTCTCGACCGGCGACATGCTCCGGGCGGCCATCGCCTCCGGCTCCGAGCTCGGCGAGCGGGTCAAGGACGTCCTCGCCCGCGGCGACCTGGTCTCCGACGAGATCGTCATCGCCCTCATCGAGGAACGCCTGCCGGAGGCCGAGGCGGCCGGCGGCGCCATCTTCGACGGCTTCCCCCGCACCGTCGCCCAGGCCGAGGCGCTCGACGCCATGCTGGCCGGCCGCGGCGCCCGAATCGACACCGTCGTCCGCCTGCTGGTGGACGAGGACGCTCTCCTGGAACGGGTCACCGGCCGGTTCGAGGAGCAGGGGCGTCCGGACGACAACCCCGAGACCTTCAAGACGCGCCTCGCCGCCTACAACGCCCAGACCGCTCCGCTGCTGCCTTACTACGAAGGGCAGGGGAAGCTCCGGGCCGTGGACGGCATGGGCTCGCCGGACGAGGTTTCGAAAGCCATCCGGGCTTCGCTGGAGACAGTCGGAGCCTGAATCCGATTGGGCTTGAAAGAGTCCAATCCGCCATTGACGGAAGCGCAACGATCCCTATAACGGTGCGCTTCCGCGAAAGGCGCGACTCCCGCGTCGGCTCGAAGTGCAAGCTGAGGGCCGGGCGCGCGTGTCGCGTTTCGTTATGCGCATGCGCCGTGTGGCGCGGCAGGAGAGATTGAGACGTGGCCCGTATCGCAGGCGTCAACATTCCGACGAACAAGCGCGTCCTGATCGCGCTTCAGTACATCCACGGCATTGGGCCGAAGTCCGCCAAGGACATCATCGCCAAGGTCGGCATCGACGAAGCCCGTCGCGTGAACCAGCTGACCGACCAGGAAGTGCTGCACATCCGCGAAGCCATCGACAAGGACTACACCGTCGAGGGCGACCTGCGCCGCGAAACCTCGGTCAACATCAAGCGCCTGATGGACCTGGCCTGCTACCGCGGCCTCCGTCACCGCAAGGGCCTCCCGGTCCGCGGTCAGCGCACGCACACCAACGCCCGCACCCGCAAGGGTCCGGCCAAGCCGATCGCCGGCAAGAAGAAGTAAGAGAGAGCCTCGTCGATGGCCAAGGAACCGGCTCGCGTCAAACGCCGCGAACGCAAGAACATCACGTCGGGCGTGGCGCATGTGAACGCCTCGTTCAACAACACGATGATCACCATCACTGACGCCCAGGGAAACACCATCTCCTGGTCGAGCGCCGGCATGATGGGCTTCAAGGGCTCGCGCAAGTCGACCCCCTACGCCGCCCAGATGGCCGCCGAGGACGCGGGCAAGAAGGCCGCGGAACACGGCGTGAAGACGCTGGAAGTCAACGTGTCGGGCCCCGGCTCGGGCCGCGAGTCGGCCCTGCGCGCGCTGCAGGCCGTCGGCATGACCATCACCACCATCCGTGACGTGACCCCCATCCCGCACAACGGCTGCCGGCCGCCGAAGCGCCGGCGCGTCTGAGTACTGGATTTCGACCTTCCCGCCGCCGGCCACGCGTACCGTGGCCGGCGCGCCCGCGTTCCAAGGACATCCGCCCGTGATCGAAAGAAACTGGAACGAGCTCACCAAGCCGGAAAAGCCGCTGATCGAAGCCGGCGTCGACGCGAGCCGCAAGGCCCGCATCGTCGCCGAGCCTCTGGAGCGCGGCTTCGGGGTGACGCTCGGCAACGCCCTTCGTCGTGTCCTCCTCTCGTCGCTGCAAGGCGCCGCCGTCACCGCCGTCCAGATCGACGGCGTGGTCCACGAGTTCTCCTCGCTGGAAGGCGTGCGTGAGGACGTCGTCGACATCGTCCTGAACATCAAGCAACTGGCGCTGCGCATGCACGCCGAGGGCCCCAAGCGCATGACCCTGCGCGCCAAGGGCCCGGGCGCGGTCACGGCCAGCCAGATCGACGCCCCGTCGGACATCGAGATCCTCAACGGCGACCACGTGCTGTGCACGCTGGACGACGGCGCGGAAGTCCGCATGGAGTTCACGGTCAACAACGGCAAGGGCTACGTCCCGGCCGAGCGCAACCGTCCGGAAGACGCCCCGATCGGCCTGATCGCCGTCGACGCCCTCTACAGCCCGGTCAAGCGGGTCGCCTACCGGGTCGAGCCGACCCGCCAGGGCCAGTCGCTCGACTACGACAAGCTGGTGCTGGAAGTCGAAACCAACGGCGCCGTCGGCCCGGTCGACGCGGTGGCCTACGCCGCCCGCATCCTCCAGGACCAGCTGCAGATCTTCATCACCTTCGAGGAGCCGAAGGCGAAGAGCGACAGCGAGTCGAAGCCGGAACTGCCGTTCAACCCGGCGCTGCTGAAGAAGGTCGACGAGCTCGAGCTCTCGGTCCGCTCGGCCAACTGCCTGAAGAACGACAACATCGTCTA
>CALKHU010000204.1 GCA_937991555.1 uncultured Caulobacter sp. | reverse complement strand
GCCGATATAGAGCGGGGGGCGGTGGGGCGCCAGTGCGGGGTTGCGTCCTTCGACAGAGCTCCGCGCGACCGCTTGGCATGACGTGGTCGGCAGGCGCTCGAAATACGTCATGCTGAGCAGCGCGAAGCGCGTGTCGAAGCACGCAATGCCTCGCGATCACGCTATGTTCCGCCGCATGCGGCCTGAGATTCTCTTTCCCCTGTTCTCGCCCGTCTCGACGCTGAAGGGCGTCGGGCCCAAGGTCGCGCCGCTGGCCGAGAAGCTGGCCGGGCCGCTGGTGCGGGACATGCTGTTCCTGGGGCCCCAGTCGCTGATCCACCGCACGCCGACCACGGTAGACAGCGTCGTCGACGGCCAGGTCCACACCCTGATCGTCGACATCGAGCAGCACGCCAGGCCGCCGCGCATGGACGTGCCGTACAAGATCAGGGCGTTCGACGGCACGGCCTTCCTGACGCTGATCTGGTTCCGGGGCCACGGCGAGCACCTCCTGCGCAATCATCCGGTCGGGTCGCGGCGCGTCGTCAGCGGCAGGATCGAGCGCTGGGGCAGCGAGATCCAGATGGCCCATCCGGACTGGATCGTGCCGGTCGAGAAGGCCGGCGACGTCCCGGAGATCGAGGCTGTCTATCCGGCGACGGCGGGCCTGGCGGCGCGCACGGTGCGCAAGCTGGCGCTGGAGGCGCTGTCGCGCGCCCCCGAGCTGCCGGAGTGGCAGGACCCGGCCTGGATGGCGCGCGAGGGCTTCAGCGGCTGGCGCGCGGCGCTGGAAGCCTTTCACAACCCGGAGACCGAGGCGGACCTGTCGCCCCTGTCGCCGGCGCGTCGGCGGCTGGCCTATGACGAACTGCTGGCGCACCAGCTGGCCCTGGCCCAGCGCAAGGCGGCGCGGCGTTCGCATCCGGGCGTGGTCATCCCGGCCGGACAGATGGCCGGGCGCATCGAGGCCGCCCTTCCCTGGAAGCTGACCGGCGCGCAGATCCGGGCGCTCAGCGAGGTGCGCGGCGACCTGCAGTCGGGCGAGCGGATGAGCCGCCTGCTGCACGGCGACGTCGGCGCCGGCAAGACCATCGTCGCCATGCTGGCCATCGCGGACGCGGCCGAGGCGCATCTGCAGTCGGCCCTGATGGCGCCGACCGAGATCCTCGCCCGCCAGCATTACGAGACCATCGCCGGGCCGCTCGAGGCCCAGGGCCTGCGCGTGCTGCTGCTCACGGGCCGCGACAAGGGCGGGGTGCGGGCCGAGAAGCTGATGGCGCTGATGGACGGCGCGGCGCATGTGGCGGTCGGCACGCACGCGCTGTTCCAGGACGAGGTGAAGTTCCGCGACCTCGGCCTGACCATCATCGACGAACAGCACCGCTTCGGCGTCAACGAGCGCAAGCGGCTGCAGGCCAAGGGCGAGCACGCCCACCTGCTGGCCATGTCGGCGACGCCGATCCCGCGCACGCTGGAACTGACCGTGTTCGGCGACCTCGACGTCAGCCGCATCGACGAGAAGCCGCCCGGGCGGACGCCGGTGGCGACGCGGGCGGTCCCCTCCCCGCGCATGGACGAGATCGTCGAGCGGCTGAAGGAGGCGGTGAAGGGCGGCGCCCAGGCCTTCTGGATCTGCCCGATGGTCAACGAGAACGAGGTCGTCGACCTGGCCGCCGCCGAGAAGCGCGCCGAGACCCTGCGCAAGGCCATGGGCGGAGCCGTGGGGCTGGTGCATGGCCAGATGCCCGCCGCCGAGAAGGACGCGGTCATGCAGGAGTTCGCCGAGGGCCGCCTGCCGGTGCTGGTCGCGACCACCGTCGTCGAGGTCGGTGTCAATGTGCCCAACGCCACCATCATGGTCATCGAACAGGCCGAACGCTTCGGCCTCGCCCAGCTGCACCAGCTGCGCGGCCGGGTCGGGCGCGGCCGACGGGAGAGCGCCTGCGTGCTGCTGTACGATCCGCCGCTGTCGGATGTGGCCCAGCAGCGGCTGGACATCCTGCGGCGCACCGACGACGGCTTCGTCATCGCCGAAAAGGACCTGGAGCTGCGCGGCGGCGGCGACCCGCTGGGCCTGAAGCAGAGCGGCTTTCCCGCCTACAGGCTGGCCGATCCGGTCGCGCACCGGGCGATGATCGCCACGGCCGCCGACGACGCGCGGCTGATCCTCGCCCGCGACCCGAAGCTGGCCTCGCCAAGGGGCCAGGCGGTGCGCGTGCTGCAGGAACTGTTCGACTGGAAGCCGACGGGTTTGACTGACGCGGGGTGAAGGTCCTCAATCCAGCCTCATGAGCGATCTGGAATCCGCCCTCAACGCCATCGCCCCGCAGCTGGGCGGCGCCTCCATCACCGGCCTGCGCCGGCTGTCCGGCGGCGCCAGCCAGGAGACCTGGGCCTTCTCGCTGGACACCGGCCAGGCGCTGATCCTGCGGCGCAAGCCGCAGGGCGCGGTTTCGACGACCGGCACGGCCAACCCGCTGGCGACCGAGGCCGCGGTGATCCGGGCGGCGGCGAAGCTTGGCGCGGCCGTGCCCGAGGTCCTCTACGTCAGCGATCCGGGCACAGATATCGGCGAGGCCTACGTCATGGTCGCCGTCGAGGGCGAGACACTGGGCAAGCGCATCGCGCAGGGCGAAGCCTTCGCCGCCGTCCGGCCGCAGCTCGCCCGCCAGTGCGGCGAGGCCCTGGCGAAGATCCACGCCGTGCCGCTGGAAGGCCTGCCCGATCTCGCCCGCTCGAGCGCGCTCGACGAGCTGGACAAGTACGAAACTGTCTACCGCACCCTCGGCGCGAAGCGGCCGATCCTCGAGGCGGCCTTCCGATACCTGCGGCAGCGCGCGCCGGAACTCGACCGCCCGGTGCTGCTTCACGGCGATTTCCGCAATGGAAACATCATGTTCCACCCCGAAGCTGGCGTCGCGGCCATCCTCGACTGGGAGCTGGTCCACATCGGCGATCCGGCCGAGGACATGGGCTGGATCTGCACCGCCTCCTGGCGGTTCGGCGGGGCGAAGCCGGTCGGCGGCTTCGGCGACTACCAGGACATGCTCGACGGCTACGAGGCCGCGGGCGGAACGCCGATCTCCCTCGACCGGGTGCTCTACTGGCAGATGCTTGGCTCGCTGAAG
Source organism: uncultured Caulobacter sp. (assembly GCA_937991555.1). Taxonomy (GTDB): domain Bacteria; phylum Pseudomonadota; class Alphaproteobacteria; order Caulobacterales; family Caulobacteraceae; genus Caulobacter. The sequence goes on along the minus strand of CALKHU010000204.1, from coordinate 877 downwards.
TGGGGCGTCATGTGCGAGGGCATGTACGCCTCCTACGCCAACGGCTCGGACACCTCCGTCGAGCGGCCGATGATCGGCCGGCGGACGTCCGAGTGCGAGATCGACCTCATGGCCCTGCTGGAGGCCGCGCGATGATCACCCATCCCACGTCGTCCGAACTGATCGAAGCGGTCGTCCGTTTCATCGAGGAGCGCGCCGCGCCGCAACTGAAGGACCGCGACGCCTTCCTCGCCCGGGTGGCGGTGAACGCGCTCAACACCGTTCGGCGCGAGATCGAGCAGGGCCCGAAGGCCGAGGCCGAGGCCGTCGCCCGGCTGACGGCGATCCTCGGTCACGGCGGCGACTTCGCTGCGCTGAACGCAGAGCTCTGCGAGGGGATCGCCAGCGGCGCCATCGACGCCTTCGATCCGGCGGTGCTGGCCCACATGAAGGCCTCGATCATCGACCAGGTGCGGATCGACCAGCCGAACTACGCGGGGCTCAGGACGCTGGCGGGCTGATCTCCCGCGTCCGCCACAGCGGCGAGGCGAGCAGGATGGCCGGCGCGAGGGTGACGCCGGCGCAGGCGACGAGCAGCGTCTCGCGCACCCCCAACGACCCGGCCAGCGCGCCGCCGAGCAGGGCCCCGATCACCGCCAGGCCGCCGCGGGCGATGTGGAAGATCGCGCCCGTCCGCCCCAGCAGCGCCGAGGGGATCACCGTCTGCTGCAGGGTCGTCGCCGGAATCATCGCCGCCAGCCCGAACGAGTCGCCGAGCAGCTGGGCGGCGGCCATGAAGGCGACGCCGCCGGCCGGATCGGCGGGCGCCAGCGGGATCAGGAAGGCCGACAGACCGGAGACGACGCCGCAGACGACGATCGCAGGGCCGATCCCCAGC
>CALKHU010000203.1 GCA_937991555.1 uncultured Caulobacter sp. | reverse complement strand
TGCCGGCGGCGAAGCCCGTGGTCGCTGCGGCGGCCGTTCCCGCGGCTGTGGCTACCGCGGCCAAACCCGCGCCGACCAAGGCCGAACAGCTCAGCGCCGCCGTCCGTCCCGAGGTGACCAAGGGCGCGGTCCTGACGGTGCCCGAAGGCCTGGCCAAGGGTGAAGAGTCCAAGGTGTCCCTGGCCCTGCCCGCCAACCTGATGGACATCATCAAGCGCGAGGCCGCCAAGCTCGGCCTCGCCAAGGCGGCCCGCAAGGCCGAGGTGTCCGCCACCCTCACCGGCGACGGCTACGAGATCACGCCGAAGGGCGCCCAGACCAAGGCGGTCAAGTCCGGCGAGGCCGCGCGCTTCGACTGGAACGTCAAGCCGGGCGCGGGCGACAAGGCCCCGCTGACCGCCACCGTCGACGGCGCGCTGGTCGGCGACAAGAAGGCGAGCACCGTGTTCTCGCTGGCCACCCTCGAGCAGGCGGTCGCGCCGGTGGTCGAGGACGCCAAGGCCGCCGCCAAGGGCTTCAAGCTCCCGTCGCTGTCGCTGAAGAGCCTGTCGATCCCGGGCATGAAGCCGCTGACCGTGCCGGGCGTCGGCCAGGTTGAGTCCGAGAAGATCGTCGGCGCGGGCCTGGCCCTGCTGGCCCTGCTGCTCGTCCTCGCCATGGCCCGCAACGCCAGCGCCGCGCGGGCCCGGGCGGAGCGTCGCCGCAAGTTCCGCACGATGCAGGACAGCGCCGGCCACGCCGAGCCGGCGCATGAGACGGTGTCGCAGCCCTATGTGAACCCGATGATCGCCGCCGCGGGCGGCGTCGCGGCCGGCGCCGCCGTCGCCCACGCGGCCCACGGCCATGACGACCACGGGCACGACGCCCACCACGGCCACGCCGACCATGGTCATGCCGACCATGGCCACGGCGACCACGGGCACGACCATCACGCCGGCGGACACGGCCACGACGACCACGGCGGTCACCACGGCCATGACGCCCACCATGGCCACCACGACGCCCATCACGTGGCCCACGCCCCGGCCCATCACGACGACCACGGCCATGGCGACCACGGGCACGGGCACGGGCACGGGCACGATGACCATGGCCACGCCGCCCACGGTCACGACGACCATGGCCATGGCCATGACGCCCATGGCCATGACGCGCACGGGCATGACGCCCATCATGACGCCCATCACGTCTCGCACGCGCCGGCGCACCATGATGACGGCCATGGCGGCCATGGGCACGACGCCCATGGACACGACGGCCATGGGCACGACGACCACGGCCACGCGGCCCACGGTCACGATGACCACGGGCATGGCGACCACGGGCATGGCGACCACGGGCACGGCGCCCACCACGACGCCCATCACGTCTCGCATGCGCCGGCGCATCACGACGATCACGGCCACGATGCGCATGGCCATGAGGATCACGGCCACGGGGGCCACGGCCACGACGATCACGGCCACGCCGCCCACGGTCACGACGACCATGGCCATGGCGACCACGGCCATGGCGGACACCACGACGCCCATCACGTGTCGCACGCCCCGGCCGCGCACCATGACGACCACGGCCACGACGACCATGGCCATGACGACCACCACGGGCACGACGATCACCACGGCCATGGGGACCATGGGCACGGCGACCACGGCCACGGCGCCGACCACCACCACCGCGAGCCCGCGCACGCGTAGCGGCGCTGCGGGCCGTCGACGACAAAAACGCAGCCGCCGGCCTCTTGAACGAGTCCGGCGGCTGACGCATTGAGGCGTCATGTACGAGAACCTCGCCAGCCAGCTCATCGCCCTCGGGCAAGTCCTGATGATCGACCTCGTCCTGGCGGGGGACAACGCGGTGGCCGTCGGCCTCGCCGCGGCCGGCCTCGCCGAGAAGGACCGCAAGAAGGCCATCCTCTACGGCCTGATTGCGGCGGTCGCGATGCGGATCGGCTTCGCGCTGATCACCGCCCAGCTGCTCGGCATCATCGGCCTGCTGCTCGCCGGCGGCATCCTGCTGCTCTGGGTCTGCTGGAAGATGTGGCGCGAGATGCGCGACCAGGCCAAGCACGACGAGGAGGTCGCCGGCGCGGCGATGGACGCCGATCCGTCCAACGATCCGCCGGTGCGCGAGGCCAAGACCTTCGGCGCCGCATTCCTGCAGATTCTCATCGCCGACCTGTCGATGTCGCTCGACAACGTGCTGGCCGTGGCCGGCGCGGCGCGCGAGCATCCCTACATCCTGGTCTTCGGCCTGCTGCTATCGATCGCCCTGATGGGCGTGGCGGCGACCTTCATCGCCAACCTGCTGCACAAGCACCGCTGGATCGGCTACGTCGGCCTGGTCGTCGTCCTCTATGTGGCGCTCAGCATGATGTGGGAGGGCCACCGCCAGATCGTGATCCGGTCGCTGAAGGTCGACGCCTACAACGCCGTCATGCCCGACTTCCTGGACGTGAAGGGCAAGGAGCTCGGCCACGCCTGCCACGCCGAGCCCGAGGGGCCCAAGCGGATCACCTGCGAGACCCAGCCGGGAGCGCCCCGGATTCCCGCCGCCGAACCCGCGGCGGCCCACTGAGCCGTGCTCCGGATTACCGGCCGCGCAGCCAGCCGGTGACGGCGAGGCGGTCGTCGCCGGCGAACAGCGACACCTGCGAGACCGAATGCACGGCCGGCACCCGAAGCAGGCTGAGGCTGTTATGTTTCGGCAGCAGCGCCTCCGACACATGGCCGTCGTCGCCGTGGAACATCAGCAGGCCGCCCCACTCGATCTTCCAGCGCGGGGTCAGGTTCATGACGAAGGCGTAGAAGCGGTTCTTGCCCTCGTTGCCGTCGTCATGGGCGGTCAGGAAGTGGCCGCGGCGATAGCGGGTGACCTGGGCGTCGGCGAAGGCGATGCGGCGCTCGCCGGTGATCTCGCGCATGTCCTCGAGAAACGGCTCGCTGTTGACGAAGGCCAGCCAGTCCTTCCAGACGCCGGTCAGCGTCCCGGCCTCGTTCAGGTCCCAGATCGGGTAGTTGTCGTACAGATAGTGAAAGCGCTCGGTCGCCGCCTCCTGCGCGGCGCGGCCCATGTCCGTGCGCTGGGCGGGCGTCAGCGCCGACAGCCAGGCCGCGGGCAGGTCGACGTGCCCCTTGCCGCCGAGCGTCACGGTCTGGAACGCCGTCTCGGACCGTGCGGCCTGGAGCAGCCGGTCGACGGCGGCCGTTTCCAGCACATCGGGAATCTGGACCCGGCCCGTCGCCGCCAGCCGCTCCGCCAGGGCGGCGGTCTCGGCCGGATCGCGCCGGCGCAGTCCCAGGTCGCCCCCCTGCCCGCTCACGCGCCGGCGCCTCCGAAGCGCTCCGACCACTCGGCGATCTGTTCGTCGGCGATCTTGGCGAACAGCACCGGCGGCACGCCGACCGGCCGGCCGGCCTCAAGCCGCGACAGTTCCGCCTTGGCGTCGCTCGACGGCCAGGCCGGCGGCCAGGCCTCGCCGAACGACTCGCCGATCTTCCCGGCCGCGAACGGGATGAACGGCGCCGAGACGCGGCCGTAGAGCGCCGACAGGTTCAGGGCCGTGCGGACGACGACGGCGGCGCGGTCCGGATCGGTCTTGATCGCCGTCCAGGGGGCGGCCTCCTGCAGGTACTCGTTGCCGAGCACCCAAAGCTGGCGCAGCGCCTGGGCGGCCTTGCGCAGCTCGATCGCCTCCAGCTGGGCGGTCAGCTCGGCCAGCTGGGCCGAGACATCGGCGAACAGCTTCTCCTCGATGGGCCCGATCTCGCCCCCGGCCGGCACGACGCCTCCGAACTTGCTTTCGTTGAACTTGCCGATGCGGTTGACGAAGTTGCCCAGCACATTGGCCAGGTCGCTATTGATGGTCTGGGCGAAATGTTCCCAGGTGAAGGCGGTGTCCGATCCTTCCGGCGCGTTGGCCGTCAGGTACCAGCGCCACAGGTCGGGCGGCAGGATGTCGAGCGCCGCATCCATGAAGACGCCGCGCCGGTTGCTGGTCGAGAACTTGCCGCCGTACCAGTTCAGCCAGTTGAAGGCCTTGAGCCGGTCGACCGTCTTCCACGGCTCCTCGCTGCCGAGGATGGTGGCCGGGAAGCTGACGGTGTGGAAGGCGACGTTGTCCTTGCCCATGAACTGGACGTACTCGACGTCGCCGGCGCCCTTGTCGGTGCGCCACCAGCGCTCCCAGTCGGCGCCGGTCGCCTCGGACCACTCGACCGTCGCGCCGATGTACTCGATCGGGGCGTCGAACCAGACGTAGAAGACCTTCGACTCGAAGCCCGGGCGCGGCAGTCCGTCCTGCGTCACCGGGATGCCCCATTCGAGGTCGCGGGTGATGCCGCGGTCGTTGAGGCCCTCGTCGAGGTGCTTGTAGGCGATGCCCTTGGTCAGGGCGGGCCAGGTCGCGGCCTTGTCGTCCACCCAGGCGCGGATCCGGTCCTGCAGCTTGCTCTGCAGCAGGTACAGATGGCGGGTGTCGCGCACCTCGATGTTCCGCGAACCGCTGACGGCCGAGTAGGGATTGATCAGGTCGACCGGGTCCAGCAGCGAGCCGCAGTTGTCGCACTGGTCGCCGCGGGCCTTCTCGAAACCGCACTTGGGGCAGGTTCCCTCGACGTAGCGGTCCGGCAGGAAGCGCCGGTCGTCGATCGAGTAGACCATCTTGTCGGTCCTCTCCTCGATCAGCCCCTGCCGCTCGAGCGCCTCGCAGAAGTGCTGCGTCAGGCGGTGGTTGGGCGGGTTGGAGCTGCGGCCGAACCAGTCCCAGGACAGGCCGAAGGCGCGGCCGATGTCGTGCTGCAGCACGTGCTGCTCGTCGCAGTAGGCGCGGACGTCCTGACCGGCTTCAGCGGCGGCCAGCTCGGCCGGGGTGCCGTGCTCGTCGGTGGCGCAGATGTAGAGCGTCTCATGGCCCTGGGCCCGCTTGAAGCGCGCGAACACGTCCGCCGGAAGCATCGAGCCGGCGAGGTTGCCGAGGTGCTTGATCCCGTTGATGTACGGCAGGGCGGAGGTGATGAGGATACGAGCCATGGGGGCGATATAGAGGGGGCCGGGCGCGAGCGGAAGCGTCGTGCGACGGCGGCGCCGTATCGCCGTTCCGCGAACCGGCGTAGGCTGTCGTTCCGGAGACGACGGGGCGGCGCCTCCCGGCGCAGGCGCCCCGTCTGACAGGGGAGCGAGCGATGCTGAAGGGCGTCAACTGGATCGGCGTGCTGGCGGCGCTGGTGGCGAGCCAGGCGATCGGTTTCGTGTGGTACGGAATGCTGTTCTCGGCCCGGTGGATGGAGCTGACCGGCATCGCCGTGTCGGAGAGCGAGGGCGCCTCGGCGATGGCGTACGGCGCGGTGCAGACGCTCGTCGTCTGCATCGGCCTCGGCTGGCTGATCGCGCGCACCGGCATGACGGGCTGGGCGGCCGGGGCGAAGGCGGGGCTCACCGCCGGCGTCTTCTTCGGTCTGGCGACCATGTCGCTGCGCTTCATCTACGGCGACGACAACCGGGGGCTGATCCCGATCGACGGCGGCTACATGCTGATCCAGTACGTGGTCAGCGGCGCCCTCATCGGCGGCCTGCGGTTCGGTGCGAAGACGCCGGCGTGAACGCGCCGCGGGCAAGGCTCTTCCCCCCCGACACGCAAGCCCTATAAGGGACCGCAGGGTTTAGCGGGAGGTTGGGATGTCGCTCTTCAAGGGTCACACGCGGCGCTGGGCCGCCGTCGCGCTCGGGGCCGCGGCCCTGGCTCTGGCCGCCTGCGGCGGCGGCGGGTCGAAGGAACAGACCCTGCGCATCTACAACTGGTCCGACTACATCGACCCCGACCTGCTCAAGCAGTTCGAGACCGAGACCGGCATAAAGGTCACCTACGACACCTTCGACTCGAACGAGATCCTCGAGACCAAGGTGCTGACCGGCGGCACCGGCTACGACATCGTCACGCCGTCCAACCACAACCTGCCGCGCTACATCCAGGCCAAGGCGATCCAGCCGCTCGACTTCGCCAAACTGCCGAGCCGCAAGAACCTGTGGCCGGAACTGATGCAGCGCATGGAGCCCTTCGACCCGGGCGGCAAGTACAGCGTCCCCTACATGTGGGGCACGATGGGCATCGGCTACAACAAGGCCGAGCTGGCCCGGCGGCTGCCGGGCGTGAACGTCGACAGCTGGGACGTCGTCTTCAAGCCCGAGAACCTGGCCAGGCTGAAGGATTGCGGCGTCTACTTCCTCGACGCGTCCGAGGACATGTACGCGGTGACGCTGAACTACCTCGGCAAGGATCCGAACTCGAAGGCCGTGGCCGACTACGAGGCAGCGACCGCCCTGCTGCTGAAGCTGCGGCCCTCCGTCACCAAGTTCCACTCGTCCGAGTACATCAACGCCCTGGCCAACGGCGACGCCTGCGTGGTCGTGGGCTACAGCGGCGACATCCTCCAGGCCGCCGACCGCGCCGAGGAGGCCGGCAAGGGCGTCGAGGTCGGATACGCCATTCCGAAGGAAGGCAGCCAGGTCTGGTTCGACGTGTTCACGATCCCGGCCGACGCGCCCAACGCCGAGGCGGCCTATCGCTTCCTCGAGTTCATGCTGCGCCCCGAGGTCATCGCCAAGGCCTCGAACTACACCGCCTACGCCAACGCAAACGCGGCGGCGACGGCGCTCGTCGACGAGGAGCTGCGCAACGACCCCAACGTCTATCCGACGCCGGAGGTGTTCGGCCGGCTGTTCGTCACGACCACCAAGGACCAGGGCCTGGTCCGCGAGGTCAACCGGCTATGGACCAAGGTGATGACCGGGCAATGAGCCGCCCGCCCGCCGCCGGCCGCGCCGGCAAATCCGGCAAGCCCGCCGACAGCAAGGCCGGCGGCCGGCGCCTGAACATCGGCGCCGTCCGCTCCAGCTTCGCGCCATGGAACGATCCCGACGCGATTCCGCTGGTGCGGTTCGAGGGCGTGTCCAAGCGCTTCGGCGGCCAGGCGGCGGTCGACGATGTGTCGCTCGACATCTACCCGGGCGAGTTCTTCGCGCTGCTCGGCCCGTCGGGCTGCGGCAAGACCACCCTGATGCGGATGCTGGCCGGGTTCGAGACGCCCGACGCCGGGCGGATCACCCTGGACGGCAAGGACCTGGCCGGGGTGCCGCCGCACCGCCGGCCGGTCAACATGATGTTCCAGAGCTACGCCCTGTTCCCGCATCTGAGCGTCGAGCAGAACATCGCCTTCGGCCTGCGTCAGGAGGGCCTGCCGCGGAGCGAGATCGCCGCCCGCGTGGTCGAGATGCTCGACCTGGTCAAGCTCCGCCCGTTCGCCCGGCGCAAGCCGGACCAGCTCAGCGGCGGCCAGCGGCAGCGCGTCGCCCTCGCGCGCGCCGTGGCCCGCAAGCCGAAGATGCTGCTGCTCGACGAACCGCTCGGCGCGCTCGACAAGAAGCTGCGCGAGGAGACCCAGTTCGAGCTGATGGACCTGCAGGTCGAGCTCGGCATGACGTTCCTGATCGTCACCCACGACCAGGAGGAAGCCATGGTCATGGCCGACCGCATCGCCGTGATGCGCGACGGCCGAACGGTGCAGGTCGGGCGGCCGGAAGAGATCTACGAGACCCCCTCCTCGCGCTACGTGGCCGAGTTCCTGGGCGACGTGAACCTGTTCGAGACGCGCGTCGAGGCGATCGAGCATCCGATGGCGCACCTCGAGGCCAGGGAGTCCCAGGCGGGCTTCTATGTCCTCGACGACGACTGTCCGGGGCCGGGATCGACGGTCTGGCTCGCCGTGCGGCCGGAGAAGATGCGCATCAGCCTCGAGCCGCCGCCCGCCGGGGCCAAGAATGTGCTCGCCGGCGAAATCTGGGACATCGGCTACACCGGCGACTGGACCAACTATATCGTCGAGCTGCCGGGCGAGCGGCTGGTGCGGGTCGCCCGCGCCAACAGCCAGCGCTTCGTCGAGCGCCCCATCGGCTGGGACGACAAGGTCTGGGTCAGCTTCGATCCGGACGCCGGCGTGGTGCTGACGTCGTGATGGATCGGGCTCATTGCGGGGTTCGACACGGCCCTTCGGGCCTGCTCTCCATGCCGTATGGGGGGAGCATTCCAGAATCCGTCATCCTGACCAGGGCGCGGAGCGCCCGTGTGGAAGGACGCGCAGCGTGAGCCGTCCCCGCTCTCGCGCGGTCATCCTGCCGGCCCTGTGGCTGGCGGTGCTGTTCGCGTTTCCGTTCCTGCTGGTCTTCAAGTTATCGCTGTCCGACAGCGCCCTGGCCATGCCGCCCTACGCGCCCCAGATCGACTGGAGCGCAGGCGTCGAGGGGCTGAAGCGGTTCTTCGGCGGGATGGACTTCGAGATGTACCGGCGGCTGACCAGCGACCGGCTCTATTTCGACGCCTACCTGTCGAGCCTGAAGTTCGCCGCGACCGGGACGGTCCTCGCCCTACTGGTCGGCTATCCGATGGCCTACGGCATGGCCCGCTGCCGCCCGAACGTGCGCAGCGTGCTGCTGATGCTGGTGATCCTGCCGTTCTGGACCAGCTTCCTGATCCGGGTCTACGCCTG
>CALKHU010000202.1 GCA_937991555.1 uncultured Caulobacter sp. | reverse complement strand
TCACCGGCTGGGGCCTGGGCGCCGGCGGGGTCACGGGCTGCGGACGCGGGGCGGCCGGCGGGGGGGCGGCGCCGGCCAGCGGCTCCATCACCGTGATGGTCTTCTTCTGCGGCCCCGCGTCCTTGTAGCCGGCCGGCAGCTTCAGCTTCTGGCCGACGCGCAGCGGCGCGTTGATGTCCATGTCGTTCTCGTCCGCCATGGCCTTCACCGTGACGCCGAAGCGGCGGGCGATGGCGAACAGCGTGTCGCCGCTGGCGACCACATAGGCCTTCTGGCGAGTCGAGGGGCCCTTGAGCACCTGACCCGGCTTCAGGAGGTAGGGCTCCTTCAGCTTGTTGATCTCGGCCAGTTCCTTGCGGGTCGACCCCATCGCGCGGGCGACGGCGTCGAGGCCCTGCCCTTCCCGCACGGTGTAGGTGGCCGGGCGGCCGTCGACGTCGATGACCTTCCCGGGGGCGAGGATCACGGTCTTCTCGACCGGAACCATGACCGGCTCCGGCGGCGGGGCGGGCTCGGCCTCCGGCTCCGGCTCCGGCTGGGGCGCGGCGACCGGCGGCAGGGCGGCGGTCTCCACCGCCGCGGAGGAAGCCGACGGCGCCGGGGGCGGCAGCTGGGCGGTCTCCACAGGGGTGGTCGGGCGGGCGGCCGGGGCGGGATCGGAGTCGAGATCGGCGGACTGCACCGGATAGTTCGGGCGCGGCATCTGCGGGCCGGTTCCGGCCGCCTGCCCGCCGGAGGTCGGGTACTGCGGCGTCGAGGCGCAGGCGGTCAGCAGGCTCGCGGCGGCGGCGACCAGGGCAGTACGGGTCAACATTTGGGTCATCGCCGCTCCGTTCGATTAAGCGCGAATGAATCGTGCGGACTGCCTTAAGCCTGCGTTAAGCACGCGGCAGCCTCCAGTGACGTTCTTGTCAGCCGACCTTCTGGGCGGATTCGAGGCGCGACGCCGCCCCCGATGTCGGAATTCCGTGGATAATCAGAGTTCTCGCGCGACGCCGTCGAGCAGCGGCACGAAGCGGACGTCCCCGAGCAGTTCGACCTTGAAGCCGCCCTGGCCGTCGCCGGCGTAGCGGCGCAGGCTCTGCACCGGCCCCTTGCCGATCGGCGCGACCAGCACCCCGTTCGGCTTCAGCTGGGCGAGCAGCTTCTTCGGCTCCTCCGGCGCGGCGGCGGTGATCATGATGCGGTCGAACGGCGCCTGTTCGGCCCAGCCTTCGCCGCCGTCGCCGAACCGGGTGATGATGTTGGTCAGGCCCAGCTGCCGGAAGCGCGCCTCGGCCTCCTTCATCAGGGTGCGGTAGCGCTCGACCGTGTAGACCAGGCGCGAGAGACGGCTGAGCACGGCGGTCTGGTAGCCGCTGCCGGTGCCGATCTCGAGCACCCGGGCGCGCGGCTCGATCGTCAGCGCCTGGGTCATCAGGCCGACGATGTAGGGCTGGCTGATCGTCTGGCCGCAGGCGATGGGCAGGGCCGAGTCCTCGAACGCCCGCTCCTTGAACAGGTCCGGGGTGAACAGTTCGCGCGGCGTTTTCTCGATCGCCTCAAGCACACGCGGGTCGGTCACCCCCTGCGACCGGAGGGCGAGGATCAGGCGCGCCATGCGCTCCTGCGGCGTATCCTGCGGCTCGCCCATCAGGCCTTCGGCGGCGCGCCGCCAAGCACGCCCTTGAGGTTGTTGACCGTTTCCATGTGCGTCAGGTCGATGTGCAGCGGCGTCACGGAGATCTTGCCGCCGTAGACGGCCTTCAGGTCCGTGCCGTCCGCCGGCTTCGACATCTGGCCCGAGAAGCCCATCCAGTAGTAGTCGCGCCCGCGCAGGTCCGTGCGCCGGTCGAAGGTGCGGATGTGGGTGTCGCGGAAGCCCTGGCGCGTGACCTCGACCTCCTTGACCAGTTCAGGCGGGACCGAGGGGAAGTTGACGTTCATCACCACGTCGGCGGGCCAGCCGACCTCGACGAGGCGGCGGACGACGCCCGGGCCGAACAGCTCCGCCGTGTCCCAGTAGGGCACCACCTCATCGTGGAAGGCGAGCATCGCCTGGCTGAGCGCGATCGAGGGGATGCCGAGGGCCATGCCCTCGATGGCCCCGGCGACCGTGCCCGACAGGGTGACGTCCTCGGCGATGTTCTGGCCGCGGTTGACGCCCGAGAGCACCAGGTCGGGCTTCGCGCCCTCGATCAGTTCGCGGACGCCCAGCATCACGCAGTCGGTCGGGGTGCCGCCGACGGCCCACTTGCGGTCGCCGACCTTGCGGACGCGGATCGGGTCGGCGAGCGTCAGCGCGCGGCTGGCGCCCGACTGCTCGTACTCCGGCGCGACGATCCAGACGTCGTCGGTCAGCGCGCGGGCGATCTTCTCCAGCGAGACGAGGCCCTCGGCGTGGATGCCGTCGTCGTTGGTGAGGAGGATGCGCATCAGGATTCCGGCTCCAGATGCGTCTTGCCGCCCATGTAGGGCACGAGCACGTCCGGGATGGCGACCCGGCCGCCCTCGTCCTGGTAGTTTTCCAGCACCGCCACCAGCGTCCGGCCGACCGCGAGGCCCGAGCCGTTCAGGGTGTGCATGAAGCGGGTGCCCTTCTCGCCCTTCTTCTGGCAACGGGCGTCCATGCGCCGGGCCTGGAAGTCGCCGCAGTTCGAGATCGAGCTGATCTCGCGGAAGGTGTTCTGCGACGGCAGCCAGACCTCGAGGTCGAAGGTCTTCCGGGCCGAGAATCCCATGTCGCCGGTGCAGAGCAGCATGGTGCGGTAGGCGAGGCCGAGCTTTTCCAGCACCATCTGCGCCGAGGCGACCATGTGGTCGTGCTCGGCGGCCGACTGCTCGGGCGTGGCGATCGAGACCAGCTCGACCTTCTGGAACTGGTGCTGGCGGATCATGCCGCGCGTGTCCCGCCCCGCCGAGCCGGCTTCCGAGCGGAAGCAGTGCGTCAGGGCGGTGAGGCGCAGCGGCAGGTCCTCCTCCGAGGTGATCGCCTCGCGCACGAGGTTGGTCAGGGACACCTCGGCGGTGGGGATCAGCCAGTGGTCCGCCGTCGTCCGGAACAGGTCCTCGGCGAACTTCGGCAGCTGGCCGGTGCCGAACAGCGCGTCGGACTTCACCAACACCGGCGGCGCGACCTCGGTGTAGCCGTTCGTCCCGGTCTGCAGGTCGAGCATGAACTGGCCGAGGGCGCGCTCCAGCCGGGCGACGCCCTTCTTGAGCACCACGAAGCGCGCGCCGCTCATCTTCGCGGCGGCCTCGAAGTCCATGCCGCCGAGCGACGCCCCGATGTCGACGTGGTCGCGGGCGTTGTTCATGCGGCGCGGGTCTCCGTGGCGCTGGACCTCGACGTTGGCGTGCTCGTCGGCGCCGGCGGGGACCACAGGGTCAGGGATGTTCGGCAGGGACTCGAGGAGGGCCCTCAGGGCGCCGCCGGCCGACGCCTCGGCCTCCGCCTGGGCGGCCATCTCGCCCTTCAGCGCCTCGACCTCGGCCATCAGGGCCTGGGCGCGGGCCTCGTCCTTCTGGGCCTTGGCGGCGCCGATCTGCTTGCTGGCGTCGTTGCGCTTCGACTGGGCGGCCTGGACGGCGGTCTGCGCCGCGCGCAGGTCGCGGTCGAGGCCGAGCAGCTGGTCGACCAGCGCCTGGGCGTCATCGCGGCCGCGAGAGCGCCAGCCCTGGACGTACAGGGTCGGGTTTTCACGGATGGCCTTGATGTCGTGCATGGGAAGGACGCCGATGGAGTGAGGCGCTTTCTCTAGAGCGCGTCGGGCGTCTTTCAAAGCCCTTCGCCCGCAACTGAACCGGTCTTGGCGGGCGGCGCCCTGCCGGGTGCGTGCGAACCAGGCCGTGAGGCCGCGCGTCCTTCGACACGGCCCTCCGGGCCTGCTCAGGACGACATGTACGAGAACCCTAGACGGGAACGATGTCCGTGCCGGCGGCCTCGTCCTCGCGCTTGCGGCGCAGCTCCATCAGCCAGACGCAGAGGATCGAGACCTCGTAGAGCAGGATGATCGGGATCGCGAGCATCAGCTGGCTGATCGGGTCCGGCGGTGTGAAGACGGCGGCGACCACGAAGACGCCGACGATGGCGTAGCGGCGGATCTCGCGCAGGATCTTGCTGGTCACCAGCCCCGCAAGGCCGAGCAGCGAGAGCACGACCGGCAGCTGGAAGCAGAGGCCGAAGGCGAGCAGCAGAGTGGTGACCAGGGTCAGGTAGTCCGACACCTTGGGGACCAGGGCGACATTGACCGTCTCGGTCGACACCTGCTGGCTCAGCGAGAACCACATCACCAGCGGCAGCATCAGGTAGTAGACCAGCGCCGCCCCCATCGTGAACAGCACCGGCGAGGCGACCAGGAACGGCAGGAAGGCGCGCTTCTCCCGCCGGTAGAGGCCGGGGGCGACGAACTGGTAGACCTGCCAGGCGAGGATCGGGAAGGTGATCACCACCGCCCCGAACGCGGCCATCTTCATCTTGGTGAAGAAGAACTCCAGCGGCGCTGTGAAGATCAGCTCCAGCGTGTTCTTGCTCAGCTCCGGCACGGACTTCAGCCCGAGCATGATCTGGATGAGGTCGAAGGCGTGGCGCAGGTCGAGCGGGTTGTGGCTGCCCCCGGCCTTCTGCGAGGCGATCAGGGCGCCCGCCTTGACGAACGGCTGCAGCAGGAAGGTGTAGATCTGGTCGGCGAAGCCGAAGCAGACGCCGAAGCCGACGATCAGGGCGCCGACGCAGATGATCAGGCGGCGGCGCAGCTCGACGAGATGGTCGAGCAGCGGCGCGCGCGAGGCCTCGATCTCGGCCTCGTCGGGGTCGAACTGGTCGCTCACGAGGCGGCCTCGGACTTCTTCTTGCGGGGCGCGCGGGGCTTGCGAGCCGGTGCGGCCTCTTCGACGATCGCGACGTCCGCCTTCGTTCTGGCCGCCGCGCGCTTGCGCTTCGGCTTCTCCAGCGCCGGGGCCGGGTCAGGCTGGGGCTCGGCGTAGGCGTCCGGCTGCCAGGCCGAGGCCGGGCTCAGCTGCACGTCGCCGCCGCGCAGGCCGGACTCGATGTCCGAAAAGACCTGATCCACCGACGCCTTCGAGGCGTCGTCGCCGGCGCGGAGCGGATCGGCGAACTGTCCGCTGCGCAGGGCCTGGACCTCGCGCCGGAGCTCGTCGAGCTCGGACTGGCGGGCCATCTCGTCGAAGCTGGCGCGGAACTCGTTGGCCATGCCGCGCGCCTTGGCGACCCACTGGCCGACCTTGCGCAGCAGGATGGGCAGATCCTTGGGACCGACCACGATCAGGGCGACCGCGGCGATGACCAGGAGTTCTGTGGCGCCGATTTCAGGAAGCATGACGCGGCCTTAAGCCCGCGCACGTGGCGCGATCAAGGGCGGAGTTGGTCGCAGCGTCAGCTGACGATCTTGTCCTTCTCGGACTCGGCGCGCGGCAGCGGCTGCGCCGGGGTCTCGTCGACCTTGTCATCGCCCTTGAGGCCGTCGCGGAAGGCCTTGATGCCCTTGGCGGCGTCGCCCATCAGGCCCGACAGCTTGCCGCGCCCGCCGAACAGCAGGGCGACGACGGCCAGCACGATCAGCCAGTGCCAGATGCTAAATGAACCCATAGTCCGGGTGCTCCTTCGCGCCGCGCCGGCTCTCCGCCGCGCGGCCTTGTACGTTGTCTCGGCCTATATAGGCGGTAGCGCGTCAACTGGCCAAATTAAAGGCGTGTGAGGTGGCGTGCTTCGACACGCGCCGGGGGCGTTGCTCAGCATGACGTCGATGGATGACCTTCTGCCTAAGTCGTCCTCCGCACCCGCGCAGCGGCGTGTCGAAGCGCGCACGACCTACTCCTCGTCTCCCACGTAGTCCTGGACGAACTCCGGCGCGTCCTCGCCGCCACCTTCGAAGTCGAGGGAATCCTCCTCCTCGCCCGCGGCGCGGGAGGGGTCGGGCACCTCAAAGCCCGGCGGCAGGTCGAGGCCGAGCAGGCCGGCGGCCTTCATCTCGGACAGGCCCGGCAGGTCGGACAGGTTGGCGAGGCCGTAGTGCTCGAGGAACAGGTCCGTGGTGCCGTAGGTCACCGGCCGTCCCGGCGTGCGGCGGCGGCCGCGCATGCGCACGAGGCCCAGCTCCAGCAGCACGTCGAGCGTGCCCTTGCTGGCCTGCACCCCGCGCACGGCCTCGATCTCGGCGCGGGTGACCGGCTGGTGGTAGGCGATAATGGCCAGGGTCTCCTGCGCCGCCTTCGACAGGCGGCGGGGCTCCTCGCGCTCCTCGGTCATCAGGAAGGCCAGATCCTGGGCGGTCTGGAAGCGCCAGCGACCCGCCACCTGGACCAGCTCCACGCCCCTGCCCTCGCACCGGCGGCGCAGCGTCTCCAGGCCCCAGGCGACATCGGCGCCCTCCGGCAGGCGGCGGGCCAGGTCCTCGACCGACAGCGGCTCGGCCGCCGCGAACAGCAGCGCCTCTATGGCGCGCTCGATGAACGGAAGGTCTTCGGTCTGGTCGGTCATGCCGCCGGGCTCTCCTCGGCCGGACGCGCCTTGCGCCTGCGCAGGTAGATCTCGGCGAACGCCTCCAGCTGCCGGGCTTCCAGCGCCCCTTCCTTGACCAGCTCGAGACTGGCCGAAAGGG
Source organism: uncultured Caulobacter sp. (assembly GCA_937991555.1). Lineage (GTDB taxonomy): Bacteria > Pseudomonadota > Alphaproteobacteria > Caulobacterales > Caulobacteraceae > Caulobacter. The sequence goes on along the minus strand of CALKHU010000202.1, from coordinate 1,935 downwards.
TCGAGGCGACATAGCTGGCGCGGCTGGGTCCGTCCGGGTCGCGCGCTTCCGGCGCCACTCCGCCCAGCGGCGTCCAGACGGTGAACTCATGGATCATCCCGCGCAGCCGGTCGCGGGCGTCCTCTAGGCCGTAGGCGACGGGGATATAGGGACGGTAGCTGCGGTCGGCCTCCTTGCGGCGCTGGCCGATGTAGGCGCTCATCAGCTGATAGAGGTCGCCTTCGATGCGGTTCGAGGACAGGATCTTCACCGCCTCGGGATCGCCGCGGGTGAAGACGTCGCGCTTCAGCTGCGGACGGTCGCGGAGCGCGTCGACGGCCCGGCGCATCGCGTCGAGCTTGGCCAGACGGAAGGCGAGCTGCGCGGCGACCTCCTCCGCCGGCGGCTCCTCCGCCTTCGGCCGTTCGCTGCGCGGCAGCAGCAGCCGCGACTTCAGGTAGGCCAGCCAGGCGGCCATCACCAGATAGTCGGCGGCCAGCGAGAACCGCATGCTGCGCGCCCGCTTGACGAACGACAGGTACTGGTCGGCCAGCTTGGTGACCGACAGCTGCAGCAGATCGACCTTCTGGGTGCGCGCCAGCGCCAGCAGCACGTGCAGCGGACCTTCGTAGCCGTCGACGTCGACGATCAGCGCCTCGCCATCCTCGGCCGCATTGCTGGCGGCCTGGAAGTCGAGATCCGGCTGGAAGGTCGCGCCGCCCATCAGAACCTGCCGTCGAACGCCGCCGACAGCCGCGCGCGGCCGGCGTCCACGTCGAAGGGTTCGGGCGCGCGGGCGAGACGGGCCATGGCGGCGTCGGCGCGGCGCAGCGCCCTGCCCTTCAGCGGGCGGCAGCCTTCGACGACCGCCTTCATCTCGGCCATGTCGCCGTTGCAGTGCAGGACCACGTCGCAGCCGGCGGCCAGCGCCGCCTTCGCCCGGGCGGTGAAATCGCCCTTCAACGCCTGCATCGACAGGTCGTCGGTCATCAGCAGGCCGTCGAAGCCGATCGCGCCGCGGGTCACCCGGCGGATCACCGTCCGCGACTGGGTCGATGGCCGCCTCGGATCGATGGCCGTGTAGACGACGTGCGCCGTCATCGCCATCGGCATGTCCGACAGGACGCGGAAGGGCTCGAAGTCGCGCGCGTCGAGCGCTTCGTAGGAGGCGTCGACCACCGGCAGCTCGAGGTGGCTGTCGCTCATCGCCCGTCCGTGGCCGGGGATGTGCTTGATCACCGGCAGCACGCCGCCGGCGATGAGCCCCTCGGCGGCGGCGCGGCCGAGCGCGGCCACCGTCTCCACGTCCTGGCCGTAGGCGCGGTCGCCGATGATCTCGTGGCCGTCCGGCGAGGGCACGTCGAGCACCGGGACGCAGTCGACGTTGACGCCGACCGCGCGCAGGTCGTGGGCCATGAGCCGGGCGCCCAGTCGGGCGATCTCGCGACGGACCAGCGGATCGTTGGTCGCCAGGTCGCCATAGGCCCGGCCGGGCGGATACTTCGGCCAGTGCGGCGGCCCCATGCGCTGCACGCGGCCGCCCTCCTGGTCGATCAGGACCGGCGCGGCCGGGTCGTCGATGGTCTCCCGCAGGGCTGCGGTCAGCGCGCGCAGCTGGTCCGGCGTCTCGATGTTGCGGCGGAACAGGATGAAGCCCCAGGGCCGCACGGCCCGGAAGAAGGCGGCCTCCTCCGCGGTCAGCGCGTGACCCTGGCAGCCGAGGATGACCGCGAGCCGGCTCACTTGACGAAGCAGCTCTTTCCCGCGGCCTTCAACCGGTCGCAGAAGGCGGCGGCGTCCGCGCGGCTGGCGAAGCCGGTGACCGTGGTGCGGTAGAGGGTCTTGCCGTCCTTCTCGACCGTCTCGACGCGCTTGCCCTTGCCGGCGGCGAGGCCGGGGGCGACCGCCGCGGCGTCGCTCCAGCCCTTGTCGGCCAGCGCCTGGGACGAGAAGGCG